>NZ_JAKNRV010000027.1:0-30353 GCF_023072625.1 Pseudomonas emilianonis | reverse complement strand
TGCCAAGGCTCACGCCGGCCCTGCCGTGCGCCAACTGGCCCGTGAATTCGGCGTCGAGTTGAACGCCGTCGCGGCCACCGGCCCGCATGGTCGAGTGCTCAAGGAAGACGTGCAGGTTTACGTCAAATCCATGATGCAAAAAGCCAAGGAAGCCCCGGCTGCCGGCAACGCTACCGCTGGCGCGGGCATCCCGCCGATCCCGGTCGTGGACTTCAGCCGCTTCGGCGAAACCGAAGAAGTGCCGATGACCCGCCTGATGCAAATCGGCGCGTCAAGCCTGCACCGCAGCTGGCTGAACATCCCGCACGTGACCCAGTTCGACCAGGCCGACATCACCGACCTGGAAGCCTTCCGCGTTGCGCAGAAAGCCGTGGCCGAGAAGGCCGGCGTGAAACTGACCGTGCTGCCACTGCTGCTCAAGGCCTGCGCGCACCTGCTCAAGGAACTGCCGGACTTCAACAGTTCGCTGGCGCCAAGCGGCAAGGCGATCATTCGCAAGAAGTACGTTCACATCGGTTTTGCAGTCGACACCCCGGATGGCCTGCTGGTACCGGTCATCAAGAACGTCGACCAGAAGAGCCTGCTGCAACTGGCTGCCGAAGCCGCTGCGCTGGCTGCCAAGGCCCGCGACAAGAAGCTCACCGCAGACGACATGCAAGGCGCGTGCTTCACCATCTCCAGCCTCGGCCACATTGGCGGTACTGGCTTCACGCCAATCGTCAACGCACCGGAAGTGGCGATCCTGGGTGTTTCCAAGGCGACTATCCAGCCGGTATGGGACGGTAAAGCGTTCCAGCCGAAGCTGATGTTGCCACTGTCGTTGTCCTACGATCACCGTGTGATCAATGGCGCGGCGGCTGCACGCTTCACGCAGCGCCTGAGCCAACTGCTGAACGATATCCGCACCATCTTGCTGTAAGCCGCGACGGGCCTCCCTGGTACCCGGGAGGCCTGATTGCATCGATTTCCGAGCGCCACGCTCGTTCCTCAACCCCGCCACTTGGCGGGGCTTTTTTTGTACAAATAAACAGGTTTGTACACCTTCCGTCACCCCGACTGCAGAAATCACCCACGCGGCCGATATAAACCATATAGCACTTAGCCTTCATCCTCTCTTGTCAGCCCGGTCTGCATGATGCAACCTTGCGGCAGGCAACAGTAAAGAGGGCGAGAGCCCGGCGCCGTGTGCGTTTTTTCAAGTGAGCTTCCCCATGAAAAGCCAACCCGATGTCGCCCGGACGGCGGCCGAGGTAGTGACGCAATTACCGGTGCCTTCGCGCCTCGGTATGCTGCGTTTCGAGCGGCAGAATGAGGCAAGCTGGGCCCTGCTCTACCTAGACCCCAATTGCGAGCGCCAATTCGGCCTGCCGGCGGTTGAACTGTGCGCCTTGATCGGCTCGCCCTACGCCAGCCTGATGGAGCCACAGGCGCGCTATCAACTGCACGATGCAATCCAGCAGCAACTGACCGAGAGCCCTCATTACCTGGTGCGCTACACCCTGCACACCAACGACGGCCCCCTGAGCCTGCTGGAAATGGGCGAAGCCTACAAACAACACAATCGCCACCTGCTGCGGGGCTACCTGATGGTGGTCGACGGCGTATTCAGCGAGAGTCCGTCAACTACGCCAACGGCAGACCTGGAAAGCCAGAACAGCCGCCTGCAGATCGCCCTGGAACTCAACCAGCGCGCGCAACAGGAACAGTTGCTGCACCTGGAACGCGTGCGCGCCCAGCAAGCGTTGATCCTGCTGCTCGCCCGCCAGCGCTACACCACGAACAATTCGCTGCAGGAAGCCGCCGAGCTGATCACCCGCAGCGCCTGCGACATCTACCAGATCGATTGCGCCAGCATCTGGAACCTCGAAGACCAGCGCCTGGTGCCGATCTCGGCGTACTACCGCACCGATCAGCAGCACCACTTGCCCGAGCCGATTGATGCCAGCGGCTTTCCGGACTACCTCGAAGCCCTGCAAACCAGCCGGGCGATCGACGCCAGCAACGTCAAGTACGACCCACGCACCCGCGAAATGGCCGAATCCCTGCAGGCCAAAGACATACATGCAATGCTCGACGCGAGCATCCGCGTCGATGGTCAGGTCGTTGGCGTGTTGTGCCTGGAACAAGGCGGCGACACGCGCGTCTGGCAGTCCGACGAAATCGCCTTTGCCGGCGAGCTGGCGGATCAGTTCGCGCAAGTGATCAACAACCACAACCGTCGTACCGCCACCAGCGCGCTGCATCTGTTTCAGCGCGCGGTGGAACAAAGCGCCAACGCCTTCCTGCTGGTCAATTGCGATGGCGTGGTGGAGTACGTCAACCCCAGTTTTACCGCGATCACCCAGTACAGCACCGAAGAGGTCCACGGCCAGCGCCTGGCGCAATTGCCGGCGCTGGAAAACCTCAACGAGCTGTTGTTCGACGCGCCATCGAGCCTGGCCCAGAGCAACAGCTGGCAGGGTGAATTCAAAAGCCGGCGCAAGAACCTGGAACCCTATTGGGGCCAATTGTCGATCTCCAAGGTCTATGGCGACAATCACGAGCTGACCCACTACATCGGCATCTACGAAGACATCACCCAGACCAAGCTGGCGCAGCAGCGCATCGAGCGCCTGGCCTACACCGACAACCTGACCAACCTGGGCAACCGCCCGGCGTTTATCCGCAACCTCGACGAACGCTTTGCCCGCGACAGCGACAGCCCGATCTGCCTGTTGCTGGTGGACATCGACAACTTCAAGCGGATCAACGACAGCCTCGGCCACCAGACCGGCGACAAGCTGCTGATCAGCCTGGCCCGGCGCCTGCGCAACAGCCTCAGCGCCGGCGGCAGCCTGGCGCGCTTTGCCAGTAACGAGTTTGCGGTGTTGCTCGACGAGACCGACCTGGAGAGCGGCCAGTTCGTCGCCAGCCAACTGCTGGCGACCCTCGACAAGCCGATGTTCGTCGACAACCAGTTGATCAGCGTCACCGGCTCCGTGGGCCTGGCCTGCGCGCCGCTGCATGGCCGCGACCCGCAAACCCTGATGCGCAACGCCGGGTTAGCCCTGCACAAGGCCAAAGCCAACGGCAAACACCAGGTGCAGGTGTTTAACGAAGCGCTGAACGCCGAGGCCAGCTATAAGCTGTTCGTGGAAAACAACCTGCGCCGCGCCCTGACCCAGAACGAGCTGGAGGTGTTCTACCAGCCCAAGCTGTGCCTGCGCAGCGGCCGCTTGCTGGGCATGGAGGCGCTGCTGCGCTGGAACCACCCGGAAAAGGGCATGATCCGCCCCGACCAGTTCATCAGCGTGGCCGAAGAAACCGGCCTGATCATCCCCATCGGCAAATGGGTCGCCCGCCAGGCCTGCCGCATGAGCAAGCAACTGAGCGCCGCCGGCCTGGGCAACCTGCAGGTGGCAATCAACCTGTCGCCCAAGCAGTTCTCCGACCCGGACCTGGTGGCCTCGATTGCCGCAATCCTCAAAGAGGAAGAGCTGCCGGCCAACCTACTCGAGCTGGAGTTGACGGAGGGCCTGCTGCTGGAGGCCACCGAGGACACCCGCCTGCAACTGGACCAGTTGAAGCGCCTGGGCCTGACCCTGGCCATGGACGACTTCGGCACCGGTTACTCGTCGCTGAGCTACTTGAAAAAATTCCCGATCGACATCATCAAGATCGATCGCAGCTTTATCCACGAAATCCCGGACAACCAGGACGACATGGAAATCACCTCCGCCGTGATCGCCATGGCCCACAACCTCAAGCTCAAGGTCGTGGCCGAAGGCATCGAGACCGCCGATCAGTTGGCGTTCCTGCGTCGGCACCGTTGCGACGTCGGCCAGGGCTATCTGTTCGACCGGCCTATTCCCGGCTCAGAGCTGCTCGAGAAGCTTAAACGCTATCCTCGCGGGCCAATCGCCTGACAGCGCTGTAACACTCGGGCACACTGGCTGTCTGACTCTTTACTGTTAACTCAACCTGACGAGAGGACTGCTCATGGTCTTGCGCTCGGAAATTCTGGTGAACAAAAACGTGCTTCCTACTGCAGAACAAGCTTTGCCCGGCCGTGAAACCCCGATGAGCCTGCCGGAAACGCACTTCGTCAACGGCAACCCGCTGCTCGGTCCGTTCATCGACGACGTCGGCTTCGCGATCTTCGGCCTGGGATGCTTCTGGGGCGCGGAACGCAAGTTCTGGCAGCGCGATGGCGTGGTCAGCACCGTGGTCGGCTATGCCGGCGGCTACACGCCGAACCCGACCTACGAAGAAGTCTGCTCGGGCCTGACCGGCCATAGCGAAGTGGTGCTGGTGGTGTATGACCAGGCCAAGGTGAAATACGAAGACTTGCTGAAGATGTTCTGGGAGCTGCACAACCCGACCCAAGGCATGCGCCAGGGCAATGACATCGGCAGCCAGTACCGTTCAGTGATCTACGCCACCACGCCGGAGCAATTGGCGGCGGCGCAGGCCAGTGCCAAGGCGTATCAGCAAGAGCTGAGCAAGGCCGGCCTGGGCACCATCACCACGGAAATCGACGAAGCCCCGACGGTGTACTTCGCCGAAGCGTATCACCAGCAGTACCTGGCGAAGAATCCGCAGGGCTACTGTGGGATCGGCGGCACCGGCGTGACCTGCCCGATCTAAAGCCGACGCAAATCAAAATGTGGGAGGGGGCTTGCCCCCGATAGCAGTGTGTCAGTCAGTACATCTGTACCTGATACATCGCTATCGGGGGCAAGCCCCTCCCACATTGATTTGCGCCAGACTCGGTTACTCGGCAATCAGCCAATCCATCTGCCACCCGCCCTGGGTCTGGCCCAGTTGCTTGGACAGCCACGGCAGCAGCTCACGCAATTCCTCTTCCAAACCCCACGGCGGGTTGGCAATCGCCAGGCCCGAGCCGGTCAGGGTGTTGGGCGTGTCCAGCGGATGCACCAGCAACTCCACGCGCAACAATTTCGGCGCACCGGTGCCGGCCAGGTCCTGGTAGAAACGGCGCAACATGCGCTGGTCCTTCACCGGATACCAGATCGCCGCGACCGTCTGGCGCATGCGGCTGACCGCTTCCTTGAGCGACGCCGCGCAGCGCTGCATTTCGTCGAGCTGTTCAAACGGCGGATCAATCAGCATCAACGCGCGCTTTTCCTGCACCGGCAGCATGGCACGCGGCACATGCCAGCCTTCGCCCAGGTGAACCTTGACGCGCCGATCGCCCTTCATGTTGTCCTTGAGCAGCACACCGTCTTCCGGGTGCTTTTCATTGAGCAGCACGCGGTCCTGGGGACGGGTCAGGCGTCGTGCCAGTTCCGGCGAACCTGGGTAATAGCGCAATTGGCCATCCGGGTTCATCTCGTGCAGCACGCGCATGTAGTCGGCGGTCAATGGCGGCAGGTCGCTCTTGCCCCACAGGCGGGCGATGCCCTCCAGGTATTCACCGGTGCGGTTGGCCTGGTCGCCCTGCAAGTCGTACAGACCGATGCCGGCATGGGTGTCGAGGTAGGCGAACGGCTGCTCCTTGCGCGACATCAAGGCGATGAGGCGGGTCAAGGTCAGGTGTTTGAAGACATCGGCGTGGTTGCCGGCGTGAAAGGCGTGACGATAATTCATGGTTGCTCCTGCGCAGGGGGCGAAGTTTACCTGCTACACGGGCAAAGGTGCAGGGGCGCATGCCGGGCGGTGCTTATGCCGCAAATACAGGTGTACGACTGAAAACAATCTAACCCCTACTATGTGTGCGGGCTTGCCCGCGATGCAACCGACGCGGTATTACCTGCACACCGCGATGACGCCATCGCAGCCAAGCCAGCTCCCACCCTGCCTGGGGGCGCCCATAAAAACCAAGGAGGTCAACAAAAACCATGAAAGACGCCACCATCGCCCTGCACCACGGCTTCAAGTCCGACCCGACCACCAAGGCCGTCGCGGTGCCGATCTATCAGAACGTCGCCTTCGAATTCGATAACGCCCAGCACGGCGCCGACCTGTTCAACCTGGACGTGCCCGGCAATATCTACACGCGGATCATGAACCCGACCAACGATGTGCTGGAACAGCGCATGGCCGCGCTCGAAGGCGGTATCGCTGCGCTGGCCGTGTCCGCCGGCAGCGCAGCGATTCACTATGCGATCCAGACCCTGACCCGCGCCGGTGACAATGTCGTCACCACGCCGCAGCTCTATGGCGGCACCTACACCCTGTTCGCCCACCTGCTGCCGAGCTTCGGCGTCGATGTGCGCTTCGCCCGCGACGATTCCGCCGCCGCCATCGCCGAACTGATCGACGACAACACCAAGCTGGTCTACTGCGAGAGCATCGGTAACCCGGCAGGCAATATCATCGACATCGAAGCCCTGGCCGACGTGGCCCACGCCCGTGGCGTACCGCTGATGGTGGACAACACCGTGGCCACGCCGATCCTGTGCAAACCGATCCAGTTCGGCGCCGATATCGTGGTGCATTCGGTGACCAAATACGTCGGCGGCCATGGCAACTCCCTGGGTGGCGTAATTGTCGACAGCGGCACGTTCCCCTGGACGAAATACGCGGAAAAATTCCCCGGCCTCAACCAGCCCGAGCCGGCTTACCACGGCGTGGTCTACACCGAAAAATTCGGCCCCGCCGCCTTCATCGCCCGCGCCCGCACCGTGCCGCTGCGCAACACCGGCGCAGCGCTGGCGCCGATGAACGCCTTCCTGCTGCTGCAAGGCCTGGAAACCCTGGCCCTGCGCATGGAACGCCATACCGAGAACGCCCTGAAGGTCGCGCAGTTCCTGCAAGATCACGCCGAAGTGGAGTGGGTCAGCTACGCCGGCCTGCCCGATCATCCGCACCACGCACTGGCGCAGAAATACATGCAGGGCAAACCCTCGGCGATCCTGTCGTTTGGCCTCAAGGGCGGCTACGCAGCCGGTGTACGCTTCTACGACGCCCTGCAAATCTTCAAACGCCTGGTGAACATCGGCGACGCCAAATCCCTGGCCTGCCACCCGGCGTCCACCACCCATCGCCAAATGAACGAGCAGGAACAGGCCAAGGCCGGCGTGAAGCCGGAGATGATTCGCCTGTCGGTGGGGATTGAGGCGATTGAAGACCTGATCGAGGATCTACAACAGGCGCTGGCTGCAACGCACGTCTGAGGCCAGGTAAGCGACCCGCGCGCCATGGCATTTGCATGGTGCGCAAAGCAGGCGACCTTGTGCCGCAGGGTCGTCGGCGTAAAGGCAGAGAAAATTCACGCCTCTGTCGGAAACCTACCGCAACTCAGTAGCCCTTTTCCCAAAAGCAAAAAACCACCGAGAAATCCCCCGCCAAAACCACGACACCGCTCGAACCGCTCTTTAAATTGCGCAGCCATGCTCATTCAAAAAGGACTGTTTCCATGGCAAGCAATGACCTCCCTTCGAACCGATCACCATGGCTGGGGAGTCGCTAATGCCTCAGCCCTATGCCTTCATCAATGACCGCCAACAAACCTCGGTGGAGCTCAAGGCAAGTTTGCGCTTGAGCCCATACGCCGACGCCAAGTTCGACACGCTCAATACTCACATCCGCAATGTTGTCGTACTGCCAGGACAGTTAGTGATCATCGGTGACGAAGCCACTGCGATCTGCACCCCGCAAGAGTCACACTTGATGCGAGCCGCCTGGGATATTCGCCATAGCGTGATGGCCGAAGGCGGAGATGCCTTTGCACTGCACAACTACGACTTGCTGAAAAAACTGCTGGGTTACGCTTCGCTGGGGATAGGCACTGCAGGTGATGCCTGGAGTCGACACTTGCAAAACATTGCAAAAACCCTCGAAGAAATTGATGCATTGCACAAACAACTCCTGCGCCGGGGTGGCGGTGCTGCGCGAGATGAGTTCCTCGCTCGACGCCAAACCCTGTTTGCCAAACTGGACGCGCAAATGCGTAGTTTTGCGCGTTATGGCACAGGGCCACGCAATGAAGGTTCGATCAAGAAAATGCTGGGAATCTCGACCACGAGCTATTTGCACAGCGGAGAGATAAAGAGGTACAGCGAAACGATTGCGCGGGTTTCGAAGACGGCAAAACTGCTGAAAAAAGGCACGCCGCTAGGCATCGCGCTGAGTACGACTGCAACGGCGTTGGAGATCAAGGAGGCGTGTTCTACCGGGCGGGAAGAACAATGCAGAAGAGCAAAATATGTGGAACTTGGGAAACTGACGTTAGGGGTGTCAGGCGGCGTGGTGGGCGGCGCTGCCGGATCACTCCTATGCTTTGCCATATTGGCCCCCACCACTGGTCCGGTATCCTTAGCTTGCATGCTATTGGCCGGGGGAGCCGGAGGTGCGGCCGGTGGGTACTTAGGTGGGGAAGGCGGCGAGAAGGTAGGAGAACTTTTGTATGAGTATTGATTACTTCTTGAATCTCCCTGCTACTTCCTTGATTGCCATCAGCTCTGCATCCGCAGTCATCATCACCAACATCATCGGGTTCTTCTTGTGTTACCGAAAACTTGAACCCATGGAAGCGCTCTTGGACAAGTGCCGCCTGGTCGCCTTCCACAACAGCTATTGGGGAAACTCACCGCGCGAAAGGATGATGAGGCTTTGCGCAGTGTATGTGGCCATTGCTCTGCCGAGGATAAATGTAAGACGGGGTGTTATTGACCTTCAACAGGTACAAGCCTTTCCGCGCAGAACAAAACTTATGCTTCACGGCACCGCGCTGACAGGCCTGGCAGGGATGATCGGTTTGGTCGTTATCTACTTTGCTTAAGCTCCAGACAGAAAAACGGCCCGCTATCCAAAAGATAGCGAGCCGTTTTCTTCAACACATCGGGCGCATAACGCCCGAGGCTTTATTTGTTGAGGTTGTAGTCTTTCTCCGCAGCATCAAACCGCTCAACCATACCCGCAGTCGGCGCGCCCAGCTTGCTGACGATGTAGATCGCCAGGCTGGCGAAGATGAAGCCTGGGATGATTTCGTACAGGCCCAGCAGCTCGAAATGCTTCCACACGATCACGGTGATCGCGCCGACCAGAATGCCAGCCAGTGCGCCGTTGCGGGTCATCTGTTTCCAGATCACCGAGATCAGTACCACGGGGCCGAACGCAGCGCCGAAACCGGCCCAGGCGTAGCTCACCAGGCCCAACACGCGGTTATTCGGGTTGGCAGCCATGGCGATGGCGATCAACGCCACCAGCAGCACCATGACACGGCCGACCCACACCAGTTCAACCTGGGAGGCGTTTTTGCGCAGGAAGGTCTTGTAGAAGTCCTCGGTCAGGGCGCTGGAGCACACCAGCAATTGGCAGCTCAGGGTGCTCATGACCGCCGCCAGAATCGCCGAGAGCAGAACGCCCGCAATCCATGGGTTGAACAGCAGCTTGGCCAGTTCAATGAACACACGTTCGTGGTTCTCGTTGACCGGGCCGGCCACTTCCGGGTGCGCCGAGAAGTAGGCAATACCGAAGAAGCCCACGGCCACGGTGCCGGCCAGGCACAGGATCATCCAGGTCATCGAAATGCGACGCGCCTTGGCGATCGACTTCACCGAATCCGCCGCCATGAAGCGCGCGAGGATGTGCGGCTGGCCGAAGTAACCCAGGCCCCAGCCCATCAGCGAGATGATGCCGATGAAGCTGGTGTTTTTCAGCATGTTGAAGTTGTCGGGGTTCTTCGCTTCGATCGCCAGGAACGTGGTGTCGATGCCGCCAGTGGCCAGCAGCACGATGATCGGTGTGAGGATCAGCGCGAAGATCATCAGGGTGGCTTGTACGGTGTCGGTCCAGCTCACGGCCAGGAAACCACCCACGAAGGTGTAGGCAATGGTCGCCGCAGCGCCGGCCCACAGGGCGGTCTCGTAGGACATGCCGAAGGTGCTTTCGAACAGTCGGGCACCGGCTACGATGCCGGAAGCGCAATAGATGGTGAAGAACACCAGGATCACCACCGCAGAGATGATCCGCAGCAGGCCGCTTTTATCTTCGAAACGGCTGGAAAAGTAATCCGGCAGCGTCAGGGCGTCGCCGTTGTGCTCGGTCTGCACGCGCAGGCGACCGGCCACGAACAGCCAGTTGAGGTACGCACCGACGATCAGGCCGATGGCGATCCAGCTTTCCGACAGGCCGGACATGTAGATGGCACCCGGCAGGCCCATCAACAACCAGCCGCTCATATCGGAAGCACCGGCTGACAAGGCAGTCACCACGCTACCGAGGCTGCGACCGCCCAGGATGTAATCGGAAAGGTTGTTGGTGGAGCGATAGGCCATCAAGCCGATCAGCACCATTGCTGCGATGTAGATCACGAACGTGATCAGGGTTGGATTGCTAACGCTCATAGAAGTGACGCCCTGGCTTTGTTTTTATGTAGCGGCGGTCTGTCAGACGGCCACCCACTGACTCAGTGAGTGAATGTACCTGCATCGCACGCATTTATGACTGACGTTTCCCCAGGAAAGCCGCCAGCCGATGAACCACACCCTAAGCGTGGTTGCACCTTGGCCGCGAATGCTATTCAACAAAGCAAATAAGGTGCAACCAGTTTCTCGCGAATAAGTTGCACCTTGATGTATTTTGCTCAAAACACCCCGTTTTTGCTCCTTTTCGGAGCAAGAACAGCCGATCTCAGAAGTAAATGCACCAACTAGAAGCGGAATCGGTCGAGGCCGGGATTTTTTCCGATTGAACCTCGAAAATTTCATGCATAAAAAGGGTTGCACCCGGTTGCACCTCTTCCAGAGCGAAGCTAATCTTGCCGCCAGCTGATGCCACTCGGTAGTGGCACCCATGAGGATAAGAAAATGGCTACGACCACCCTTGGGGTCAAACTCGACGACCCGACCCGCGAACGCCTGAAGGCGGCCGCGACCTCCATTGATCGCACGCCGCACTGGCTGATCAAGCAGGCGATTTTCAATTACCTGGAGAAACTCGAGGGTGGTGCAACCCTGACCGAGCTCAATGGCTTGAGCAGCAAGGAGGCCGACGATGCAGGCGAGGTCCAGTCCGACCACGCCCATCAGTGTTTCCTCGAGTTCGCCGAGAGCATCCTGCCGCAATCCGTCCTGCGCGCCTCGATCACCGCCGCTTACCGTCGCCCTGAGCCGGAAGTGGTGCCGATGCTGATCGAACAGGCTCGCCTGCCGGCACAGATGGCCGAAGCCACGAATAAGCTGGCCGCGTCGATTGCAGAAAAACTGCGCAACCAGAAGAGCGCTGGCGGCCGTGCCGGCATCGTCCAGGGCTTGCTGCAGGAATTCTCCCTGTCGTCCCAGGAAGGCGTGGCACTGATGTGCCTGGCCGAAGCGCTGCTGCGCATCCCGGACAAAGGTACCCGTGACGCACTGATCCGCGACAAGATCAGCACCGGCAACTGGCAGCCGCACCTGGGCAACAGCCCGTCGCTGTTCGTCAACGCCGCCACCTGGGGCTTGCTGCTGACCGGCAAACTGGTCTCCACGCATAACGAAGCCGGCCTTACCTCGTCCCTGAGCCGCATCATCGGCAAGAGCGGCGAGCCGATGATCCGCAAGGGCGTCGACATGGCCATGCGCCTGATGGGCGAGCAGTTCGTCACCGGCGAAACCATCGCCGAAGCCCTCGCCAATGCGAGCAAGTTCGAAGCCAAGGGCTTCCGCTATTCCTACGACATGCTCGGTGAAGCCGCACTCACCGAACACGATGCGCAGAAGTACCTCGCTTCTTACGAGCAGGCCATTCATTCCATCGGCAAAGCCTCGAACGGCCGTGGGATTTATGAAGGCCCGGGCATTTCCATCAAGCTGTCGGCCCTGCACCCGCGTTATAGCCGCGCCCAGTACGAACGCGTGATGGACGAGCTGTACCCGCGCCTGCTGTCCCTGACCTTGCTGGCCAAGCAATACGACATCGGCCTGAACATCGACGCCGAAGAAGCCGACCGCCTGGAACTGTCCCTGGACCTGCTCGAACGCCTGTGCTTCGAGCCGCAACTGACCGGCTGGAACGGCATCGGTTTCGTGATCCAGGCCTACCAGAAGCGTTGCCCGTATGTGATCGACTACGTCATCGACCTGGCGCGCCGCAGCCGCCACCGCCTGATGATCCGCCTGGTAAAAGGCGCGTACTGGGACAGCGAAATCAAGCGCGCCCAGGTCGAAGGCCTGGAAGGCTACCCGGTCTACACCCGCAAGGTGTACACCGACGTGTCCTACATTGCCTGCGCACGCAAACTGCTGTCGGTGCCGGAAGTCATCTACCCGCAGTTCGCCACGCACAACGCCCACACCCTGTCGGCCATCTACCATATCGCCGGTCAGAACTATTACCCCGGCCAGTACGAGTTCCAATGCCTGCACGGCATGGGCGAACCGCTGTACGAGCAGGTAGTCGGCAAGGTTGCCGATGGCAAGCTGAACCGTCCGTGCCGCGTGTACGCACCGGTCGGCACCCACGAAACCCTGCTGGCCTACCTGGTGCGTCGCCTGTTGGAAAACGGCGCCAACACCTCGTTCGTCAACCGCATTGCCGACCAGTCCATCTCGATTCAGGAGCTGGTGGCCGATCCAGTGGCCAGCATCGAGCAAATGGCGACGCTGGAAGGCGGCTTCGGCCTGCCGCACCCGCGCATTCCATTGCCGCGTGACCTGTACGGCAGCGACCGTGCCAACTCGGCCGGTATCGACCTGGCCAACGAACACCGCTTGGCGTCGCTGTCCTGCGCCCTGCTGGCCACCGCGCACAACCACTGGAAAGCCGCGCCGATGCTGGGCTGCGCCTCCAGCAATGAAGCCGCTGCGCCGGTCCTGAACCCGTCCGACCTGCGTGATGTGGTCGGCCACGTACAGGAAGCCACCGTCGACGACGTCGACAACGCGATCCAGTGCGCCATCAACGCCGGCCCGATCTGGCAGGCCACCCCGCCTGCCGAGCGTGCCGCGATCCTCGAACGTGCCGCCGACCTGATGGAAGGCGAGATCCAGCCGCTGATGGGCCTGCTGGCCCGTGAAGCCGGCAAGACTTTCGCCAACGCCATCGCCGAAGTGCGTGAAGCCGTGGACTTCCTGCGTTACTACGCCGTGCAGGCGCGTCACGATTTCACCAACGACGCCCACCGCCCATTGGGTCCGGTGGTCTGCATCAGCCCGTGGAACTTCCCGCTGGCGATTTTCAGTGGTCAAGTCGCTGCCGCACTGGCCGCCGGTAACCCGGTATTGGCCAAGCCTGCCGAGCAAACCCCGCTGGTGGCTGCACAAGCGGTGCGCATCCTGCTCGAAGCCGGCATTCCGGAAGGCGTACTGCAACTGCTGCCGGGCCAGGGCGAAACCGTCGGTGCGCGTCTGGTCGGTGATGATCGCGTCAAAGGCGTGATGTTCACCGGTTCCACCGAAGTCGCACGCCTGCTGCAACGCAATGTCGCCGGTCGCCTGGATGCCCAAGGCCGGCCGATTCCGCTGATCGCCGAAACCGGCGGCCAGAACGCGATGATCGTCGACTCCTCGGCCCTGACCGAACAAGTGGTCATCGACGTGGTGTCGTCGGCCTTCGACAGTGCCGGCCAGCGTTGCTCGGCCCTGCGCGTCCTGTGCCTGCAGGAAGATTCTGCAGACCGCGTCATCGAAATGCTCAAGGGCGCCATGGCTGAATGCCGTTTGGGCAACCCTGAGCGCCTGTCGGTGGATATCGGCCCGGTGATCGACGCCGAAGCCAAGGCCGGCATCGAGAAGCACATCCAGGCCATGCGCGACAAAGGCCGCACTGTTTACCAGGTGGCAATTGCCGACGGCGAAGAGATCAAGCGCGGCACCTTCGTGATGCCAACCCTGATCGAACTGGAAAGCTTCGACGAGTTGCAACGGGAGATCTTCGGCCCGGTGCTGCACGTGGTGCGCTACAAGCGTAAAGAGATCGACCAGTTGATCGGCCAGATCAACGCTTCCGGCTACGGCCTGACGCTGGGCGTACACACGCGCATCGACGAGACCATCGCCAAGGTGATCGACAACGTTCATGCCGGTAACGTCTACGTCAACCGCAACATTGTCGGGGCCGTGGTCGGCGTGCAGCCGTTTGGCGGCGAAGGTTTGTCGGGCACCGGCCCGAAAGCCGGTGGTCCGCTGTACCTGTACCGCCTGCTGTCGACGCGTCCTACCGATGCGATCGAGCAATCCTTCGTTCGGGGTGATGCATTGTCCGCACCGGACGTGCGCCTGCGCGATGCCATGAGCCAACCGCTGACCGCCTTGAAAGCCTGGGCCGACAGCAACACGCTCAGCGAACTGAGTGCCCTGTGCAGCCGGTTCGCCGCGCAATCGCAAAGCGGTATCACCCGCCTGTTGGCCGGTCCGACCGGCGAGCGCAACAGCTACGCCATCCTGCCCCGCGAGCACGTACTGTGCCTGGCGGAAGTAGAAGGCGACCTGCTGACCCAACTGGCGGCGGTATTGGCCGTCGGCGGTTCGGCGGTATGGCCGGAAACTGAGCTGACCAAAGCCTTGTTCCCACGCCTGCCGAGGGAGATTCAGGCGAAGATCAAGCGTGTGGCCGACTGGACCAAGGACGAAGTCGTGTTCGACGCGGTCCTGCACCATGGCGACTCCGATCAACTGCGCGCGGTTTGCCAGCAAGTGGCCCAGCGTAGCGGGGCGATTGTCGGGGTGCATGGTTTGTCCCAAGGCGAGACTGCGATCGCCCTGGAGCGTCTGGTGATCGAGCGTGCGTTGAGCGTCAACACCGCAGCAGCCGGTGGTAACGCCAGCCTGATGACCATCGGCTAACTGCCGGAACGCGGTCAACATGTGGGAGGGGGCTTGCTCCCGATAGCGGTGGATCAGTCAACGCACCTTGTATGACTGAAACATTGCTATCGGGAGCAAGCCCCCTCCCACATTCGGCTGCATTTCAATTCCTCGTCCGCGTTCTGCCCCTCCATCACCCATATCAATCTTGCTAGCCGCCCTCCATTCCCGCACTTAGACTCAGGCCCCTTCCCACACAGGTAAGCCGCCATGTCCGAGACGCTACTCAGTTCCCGCAATCTGGCTTTCGAGCTGTACGAAGTCCTTGATGCCGAGGGCTTGACCCAGCGCGAGCGGTTTGCCGAACACAATCGCGAAACCTTCGACGCGGCCATCAGTACCGCCCGGAACATTGCCGAGAAGTACTTCGCCCCGCATAACCGCAAGAACGACGAAAACGAACCGCGCTACGAGGACGGCAAGGCCATCCTGATTCCGGAAGTCAAACCGGCGGTGGACGCATTCCTCGAAGCGGGCTTTCTCAATGCCGCGCGCAGTTTCGAAGCTGGCGGCATGCAGTTGCCGACGTTGCTGTCCCAGGCCTGCTTCGCGCACTTCCAGTCGGCCAACGCCGCGTCAACGTCCTACCCGTTCCTGACCATGGGCGCCGCCAACCTGATCGAAAGTTTCGGCACCGAGGAGCAGAAACAACGCTTCCTGCAACCGATGATCGAGGGGCGTTTCTTCGGCACCATGGCCCTGACCGAGCCTCATGCCGGCTCGTCGCTGTCGGACATTCGGACCCGCGCCGAGCCTGCGGCGGACGGCAGCTATCGCCTCAAGGGCAACAAGATTTTTATCTCCGGCGGCGACCACCCACTGTCGGAAAACATCGTGCATATGGTGCTGGCCAAGCTGCCGGACGCACCGGCCGGGGTGAAGGGCATTTCGCTATTTATCGTGCCAAAATTACTGGTCAACGACGATGGCAGCCTGGGCGAGCGCAACGATGTGTTGCTGGCCGGGCTATTCCACAAGATGGGTTGGCGCGGCACCACGTCCACGGCGCTGAATTTCGGCGATAATGGGCACTGCGTCGGCTATCTGGTGGGCAAGCCGCATCAGGGCCTGAGCTGCATGTTCCAGATGATGAACGAAGCGCGCATCGGCGTCGGCATGGGCGCGGTGATGCTCGGTTACGCCGGTTACCTGTATTCCCTGGAATACGCACGCGAACGTCCGCAGGGCCGCCTGCCGGACAGCAAAGACCCTAGCACCGCGCCGGTGTCGATCATCCAGCACGCCGATATCAAGCGCATGCTGCTGATCCAGAAAGCCTACGTCGAAGGCGCCTTCGACCTCGGCCTGTATGCCGCACGCCTGTTCGACGACACCACCACCCTGGCAACCGACGTCGAGCGCAAGCGCGCCCACGAACTGCTCGACCTGCTGACCCCGATCGTCAAATCCTGGCCCTCGGAGTTCTGCCTCAAGGCCAACGAGCTGGCGATCCAGATCCTCGGCGGCCACGGCTACACCCGTGAATACCCGGTGGAGCAGTACTACCGTGACAACCGCCTCAACCCGATCCATGAAGGCACCCACGGCATCCAGTCCCTGGACCTGTTGGGGCGCAAGCTGGCGCAGAACGGCGGCGCCGGCCTGAAGCAGTTGATTCGGTTGATCGCCGAAACGGGCGCACGGGCGCAACAATACCCCTCGCTGAATGCCTTGAGAGAACCGCTGGAACACCTGGTGGCGCGCCTGCAAAGCGTGACGATCGGCCTGCTGACGGATCTCGCCCAAGGCAAAGTCAACAGCAGCCTGGCGAATTCGGCGCTGTACCTGAAGGTATTCGGACACACGGTGATTGGCTGGCGCTGGCTGGAGCAGGCGATTCGCGCCGAAGAAGGCCTGGCCAAGGGCAATGCGGCGGACACCGCCTTCTATAAAGGCAAGCTCCAGGCCGCCCGGTACTTCCTGACTTGGGAAGTACCGGGCTGCCATCATGAACTGGCGATTCTGGAGGCCCGCGATGATACGTGCCTCGGCATGCAGGATGAGTGGTTCTAAGGCTGGCCGATAGCCTTGGAAATCACCTCGACCGTGGCGCTGACTTGCTCTTGGTAACGGTCGAGTTCCTGCTGGTGACGCTGTTGCATTTCGATCTGCTCGGCGCACAGGTTCAGCGCGGCCAGCACCAATAGCTTGTCACCGATCAGGGTCGGGTACTTTTTCTTGGTAGTCGCCAGGGAGGCCTTGAGCAGGGTCACGGCTTGCATCAGGGTTTGATCTTCCCCGGCCGGTGCCTTGATCGAGTAATCCTCTCCGAGAATCGAAACGACCTTTATCCCTTCGTTCATGCGCTGACAGGACCTGCGCTCACACGCTCAACCAACGCCTGGATACGCGCAGCGGTAGCGCCGTTCTTTTCTTCCTGCTCCATCAGGTTCAATTGCAGGCTGTCGTTCTCATCCTTGGCGCGGGCCAGTTCCGCCTTGAGGGATTCATTGGTGCCCAACAGGTCGTGATTCTGCTGTACCAGGTCGCTGACCAGTTGTTCCAGTTGACTGAGGGATGCTTCTAACATTTTGATTTCCTGGTCTTTTTCAAAGGGCGGTGACGATAAAGAAAATTCACCTCGGATGCCAGGGTTATCCCCGGCGCGCAGCCCGATTGTTAAGGGCCGGGCGACACTTTCGAGCCTTAGTGACTGCATTTCCCCCATCAGGTTCCTGAATCGGCCCAACCCCTCGTCAGATGCGATAAAAGCACATGCCACTTTAGACTTTAATCGCACTGCCGATAGGTGGTGCTTAGCCCATCTCAAGGCAGCATGGAGCGCGCATCTGCACAGGATTCCCGCATGTCTCTTCGTAATATGAATATTGCGCCGCGCGCCTTCCCAGGCTTCGCCCTGATTGGCGCACTCATGTTGTTTCTCGGTGTGTTCGCCCTGAACCAAATGAGCAAAATCCGCGCCTGCCGGTGGATTTGAATGGGATGGTCGGGCGGTTTCGCCTCTCACTGACTGCACTTGGTCGAAAATGTGGGAGGGGCGGTGCGACGATTCGACTTGCCCCCGATTGCGATTTGTCAGTCAGCTTATCTGTAGCTGGCCCACCGCTATCGGGGGCAAGCCCCCTCCCACATTTAGATCTGCGCCCGTCGTTAAAACCTTTTTGACAGCGCGGCAATTCAACAGGTTAGAATCGCTGGCACGCAGACTGCATGGTCAGAATGCGCCCGTCTTATTTTGCCCATGGAGTACTGCCTTTGAATGCGACGACCATCAACAGCCTGTTCTTGATCGGCGCGTTGCTGGTGAGTGCAAGCATTCTGGTGAGCTCTCTTTCGTCCCGCCTGGGCATTCCGATCCTGGTGATCATCCTGGCCGTGGGCATGGTCGCCGGCGTCGACGGCGGCGGCATCATCTTCGATAACTACCCCACCGCCTATCTGGTGGGCAACCTCGCCCTGGCCGTGATCCTGCTCGACGGCGGCTTACGCACACGGGTGGCGAGTTTTCGCGTGGCACTCTGGCCGGCGTTGTCGCTGGCCACGGTGGGGGTGTTGATTACCACCGGTCTCACCGGCATGGCCGCAGCCTGGCTGTTCGACCTCAATATCATTCAAGGTTTGCTGATCGGCGCGATTGTCGGCTCCACCGACGCCGCCGCAGTGTTCTCGCTGCTCGGCGGCAAGGGGCTCAACGAACGGGTCTCCGCCAGCCTGGAAATCGAATCCGGCAGCAACGACCCGATGGCGGTGTTCCTGACCGTCACCCTGATCGACATGCTCGCCAGCGGCCAGACCGGTCTGCACTGGAACCTGCTGATTCACCTGGTGCGCGAGTTCGGCATCGGCGGCCTCATCGGCCTGGGCGGCGGCTGGCTGATGCTGCAGATGGTCAACCGGATCAACCTGGCCAACGGCCTGTACCCGATCCTGGTAATCGCCGGCGGCCTGTTCGTTTTCGCCCTGACCAACGCCCTGCACGGCAGCGGCTTCCTCGCCGTGTACCTGTGCGGCCTGGTGATCGGCAACCGCCCGGTGCGCAGCCGTCATGGCATTTTACATATGCTCGACGGCATGGCCTGGCTCGCCCAGATCGGCATGTTCCTGGTGCTGGGCCTGCTGGTCACGCCCCACGATCTGCTGCCGATTGCGCTGCCCGCCCTGGGCCTGGCGCTGTGGATGATCCTGTTTGCGCGGCCGCTGTCGGTGATGGTCGGCCTGCTGCCGTTCAAGGCGTTCCACGACCGCGAAAAAGCCTTTATCGCCTGGGTCGGTTTGCGCGGCGCGGTGCCGATCATTCTTGCGGTGTTCCCGCTGATGGCCGGCCTGCCCCATGCACAGCTGTACTTCAACCTGGCGTTCTTTATCGTGCTGGTCTCGCTGCTGGTGCAAGGCACCAGCCTGCCGTGGGTGGCCAAGCTGCTGAAAGTAACCGTACCACCGGAGCCGGCGCCGATTTCCCGCGCCGCCCTGGAAGTCCACGTCACCAGCGAGTGGGAGCTGTTCGTCTACCGCCTGGGCGCGGAAAAATGGTGCATCGGCGCGGCCCTGCGCGAACTGAGGATGCCCGAAGGCACGCGCATCGCGGCGCTGTTCCGTGGCCAGCAACTGCTCCATCCATCGGGTAGCACGGTGCTGGAAGCCGACGACTTGCTCTGCGTGATCGGTCACGAACACAACCTGCCAGCCCTGGGCAAACTGTTCAGCCAGGCGCCGCAACGCGGCTTGGATTTGCGTTTCTTCGGCGACTTCGTCCTCGAAGGCGACGCCCAGCTCGGCGCGGTGTCGGCGCTGTATGGTCTGCAGCTCGAAGGCATCGACGCGGACATGCCATTGAGCCACTTCATCACCCAGAAAGTCGGCGGCGCGCCGGTGGTCGGCGACCAGGTGGAGTGGAACAACACGATCTGGACCGTCGCGGTCATGGACGGGAACAAGATTGGCAAAGTCGGCGTCAGATTCCCCGAAGGAAGTCGCCCGGGCCCCGGACTCTTCCTCTAAACTGCGGGGCAACACTGCCCCGTTTCTTCACCTTGCTCGACCGGTCTCTATGCCAACCCTGCGCACTTTTCTCGCCACTGCCCTGCTGGGCCTGACCCTTTGTGTCGGCAACGTACACGCCGCCGACCCGCCCAGCGCCGACGCTATCCAGCAAACCCTGGACAAGCTGCCCGACCGCAAGCTGCCCGACGCCGACATGAAGGCGCTGCAGGCGATCCTGCAGCAGACGTTGACCTACCTGGGCAACAAGCAGGATTACGAGCAGCGCCTGGCCGATCTCAAGCGCCAGCTGCAAGACGCCCCCCGCCTGACCAACGAAAACCAGCGCGAATTGACCCGGCTCAAGGCGACTAAGATCGTCCCGGTAGCCCAACGCTACGCCACCTTGCCGGTGCCGCAACTGGAACAACTGCTGGTGCAGCGCACCACCCAGCAAGGCGACCTGCAAAAAGACCTGGCCGAAGCCAACAGCCTGACCATCGCCGCCCAAACTCGCCCCGAGCGCGCCCAGACCGAAATCAGCAGCAGCCAGACGCGCATCCAGCAGATCAATGCGATCCTCAAGACCGGCAAGGACAACGGCAAAACCCTCAGCGCCGACCAGCGCAACCAGTTGAACGCCGAACTGGCGTCGCTGAATGCACTGATCCCGCTGCGCCGCCAGGAACTGGCCGGCAACAGCCAACTGCAAGACCTGGGCAACAGCCAGCATGACCTGGTAGTGGAAAAAACCGCGCGCCTGGAACAAGAGATCCAGGACCTGCAAACCCTGATCAACCAGAAACGCCTGGCCCAGTCCCAGCAGACGGTGACCCAACAGTCCATCGAAGCGCAGAAAGCCGGCGGCAGCAGCCTGTTGGCCACGGAAAGCGCGACCAACCTGAAACTGTCCGACTACCTGCTCAAAAGCACCGACCGCCTCAACGACCTGACCCAGAAGAACCTGCAGACCAAGCAGCAACTGGACGCCGTGACCCAGAGCGACTCGGCGCTGGAAGAGCAGATCAACGTGCTCAAGGGCAGCCTGCTGCTGTCGAAGATTCTGTACAAACAGAAGCAGGCATTGCCGCGTCTGACGGTCGACCGCGACCTGGCAGACAATATCGCCAACATTCGCCTGTACCAGTTCGAGGTCAACCAGCAACGCGAACTGATCAGCTCGCCCAGCACCTACGTGGATAACCTGCTGGCCAACCAGCCGCCGGATGAGGTCACCCCGCAATTGCGGCGCACCCTGCTGGAACTGGCGATTACCCGCAGCGACCTGCTCGAGCGCTTGAGCCGCGAGCTGAGCGCGCTGCTCAATGAATCGATCACCCTGCAACTGAACCAGAAACAACTGCTCAGCACCGCCACCAGCCTGCGTGCGACCCTTGATGAACAGATGTTCTGGATTCCCAGCAACAAGCCACTGGACACCGAGTGGCTGGAAACCGTCCCGGATCACCTGAGCAAGCAAGTCACCTCCCTGCCCTGGGCCTCCAGCGTCAGCGAACTGTACGACGGCCTGACCCAGCGCCCGCTGCTGTTCCTGCCGTTGCTGCTGTTGATCGGCGCGCTGCTGTGGCGGCGCAATGCCTTGTACGCACGCCTGAAAAAGGTCCACCTGGACATCGGCCACTTCAAGCGTGACAGCCAATGGCACACGCCCCAGGCGATCCTGGTGAATATCCTGCTGGCCATGCCCGTGGCCTTGGGCCTGGCGTTATGCGGTTATGCGTTGCAGATCGACGCCCGCGGGCAAAACGCCAACCTGGGCGCCGCACTGTTGCAGATCGCCCAGGCGTGGATGGTGTTTTACACCGCCTACCGAATCCTCGCGCCGGGCGGCGTAGCCGAATTGCACTTCCGCTGGGAACGTCCGCAGGTCGAATTCCTGCAAGGCTGGGTGCGCAAGCTCGGGCTGGTGGTACTGGCGCTGGTGGCCGTGGTGGCCATTGCCGAGCATCAGCCGGCGGCACTGGCCGACGACGTGCTCGGCATCGGCGTGGTGCTGACCTGCTACGCGCTGATGGCCTGGCTGTTGGGCCGCCTGCTGTTGCACAGCACGACCCACGAGAAAGCCTCACTCTTTCGCAAAGGCGCGGGCCTGTTGTTTACCGCGCTGCCCATCGCACTGTTTATCGCCGTGTGCTTTGGCTATTACTACACCGCCCTGAAGCTCAGCGATCGGTTGATCAACACCCTGTACCTGCTGATGTTCTGGCTGGTGATCGAAGCCACGTTCGTCCGCGGCCTGGGCGTCGCGGCCCGGCGCCTGGCCTATTCGCGGGCGCTGGCAAAACGCCAGGCCGCCAAAGAAGCCGGCGACGGCGAGGCGGTGATCGAAGAGCCGACCCTGGACATTGAACAGGTCAACGAACAATCCATGCGCCTGATCCGACTGGCCCTGCTCGGCGGCTTCATCGCGGCGCTGTACTGGGTGTGGTCGGATCTGATCTCGGTGTTTTCCTACCTGGACAACGTCACCCTCTACGAATACACCAGCGGCACCGGGGCCAATATCAGCATGGTGCCGATCAGCATCGGCGACATGCTCGGCGCGCTGATCATCATCGGCATCACCTTCGCCCTGGCGCGCAACCTGCCCGGTTTGCTCGAGGTGCTGGTGCTGTCCAAGCTGGACCTGGCCCAGGGCAGCGCTTACGCCACCACCACGTTGCTGTCCTATGTAATTGCCGGCGTGGGGTTCGTCTCGACCCTGTCGACCCTCGGCGTGAGCTGGGACAAGTTGCAATGGCTGGTGGCGGCGCTGTCGGTGGGCCTGGGCTTCGGCATGCAGGAGATCTTCGCCAACTTTATCTCCGGCATCATGATCCTGTTCGAGCGCCCGGTGCGGATCGGCGACACCATCACCATCGGCAACCTGTCAGGCACGGTGAGCAAGATCCGCATCCGCGCCACCACCATCACCGACTTCGACCGCAAGGACATCATTGTCCCGAACAAAACCTTCATCACCGGGCAACTGATCAACTGGTCGCTGACCGACACCATTACCCGGGTCACCCTCAAACTCGGCGTGGACTACGGCTCCGACCTCGACCTGGTGAAGGCCCTGCTGCTTCAGGCCGCACGGGAAAACCCACGGGTCCTGAAAGAGCCCGAACCCCTCGTGTACTTCCTCAACTTCGGCGAAAGCACCCTCGACCACGAACTGCGTATGCACGTGCGTGACCTCGGTGACCGCAACCCGGTGATCGACGAGGTGAACCGTTTTATTAACCGCGAGTTCAAGAACAACCATATCAACATCTCGTTCCGGCAGATGGAGGTTTACCTGAAAAACCTGCACGGCCAGGAGTACAAGCTGGTGCCGGTGGAAGACGAGAACCACACCATCGCCGACCCGGCAAAGGCCCCAGACGCGCCGAAGCCACCGCCAGGCAAAGTGGTCGACGCGCCCGAGCCGCCGCCCTCCACGCTCGACTAAAGCGCCTATCCCCAGCAGAATGCTCGGACATTCTGCTGGAGATGGCCGGTGAAAGCCCTCGACGAACTGACCTTCGACAACCGCTTCGCACGCCTGGGCGACGCGTTCTCAACCCACGTCCTGCCCGAACCCCTCGACGACCCGCGCCTGGTCGTGGCGAGCAACGCCGCCATGGCCCTGCTCGACCTCGACCCGGCCATAGCAGAAACGCCAGTATTCGCCGAGCTGTTCGGCGGCCATAAGTTGTGGGCCGAAGCCGAACCGCGCGCGATGGTGTATTCCGGGCATCAGTTCGGCTCCTACAACCCGCAACTGGGTGATGGCCGTGGCTTGCTGCTCGGCGAGGTGTATAACCGCGCCGGCGAACACTGGGACCTGCACCTCAAGGGCGCCGGGCAGACGCCCTACTCGCGCATGGGCGATGGCCGCGCAGTGCTACGCTCGTCGATTCGGGAGTTTCTGGCGTCAGAAGCGCTGCACGCACTGGGCATCCCCAGCAGCCGCGCGCTGTGCGTGATCGGCTCCAGCACGCCGGTTTGGCGTGAGAAGCAGGAACGCGGGGCGATGGTGCTACGCCTGGCCCATAGCCATATCCGCTTCGGCCATTTCGAATACTTCTACTACACCAAGAAGCCCGAGCAGCAGGCGGAACTGGCGGAACATGTATTGAAGCTGCACTTCCCCGAGTGCCAGGAACAGCCCGAACCGTACCTGGCGATGTTCCGCGAAGTCGTCGAGCGCAACGCCGAACTGATCGCCAAATGGCAGGCCTATGGCTTCTGTCACGGGGTGATGAACACCGACAACATGTCGATCCTCGGCATCACCTTCGACTTCGGGCCGTTTGCGTTTCTCGACGACTTTGACGCGCACTTCGTCTGCAACCACTCCGATCATGAAGGGCGCTACTCCTTCAGCAATCAGGTGCCGATCGGGCAGTGGAACCTCAGTGCGCTGGCACAGGCGCTCACACCGTTTATCAGCGTCGACGCCTTGAAGGAAACCCTCGACCTGTACCTTCCGCTGTACCAGGCGCACTACCTGGACCTGATGCGCCGCCGGCTGGGGCTGACCACCGCCGAAGACGATGACCAGCAACTGGTGGAGCGCTTGCTGCAGTTGATGCAGAACAGCAGCGTTGACTACACGCTGTTCTTCCGGCGCCTGGGCGATGAGCCGGCGGCGCTCGCGCTGGCGCGGTTGCGTGACGACTTTGTCGACATGCTCGGGTTCGATGCCTGGGCCGACGCGTACAAGGCCCGCGTGGCGCGCGATGGCGAGTACAGCGAAGAACAGCGCCGTGCGCGGATGCATGCGGTGAACCCGCTGTACATCCTGCGCAATTACCTCGCACAGAACGCCATCACCGCCGCCGAGTCGGGGGATTACAGCGAAGTGCGACGGTTGCACGAGGTGTTGAGCAAGCCGTTTGAGGAACAGCCGGGGATGGAGCAGTACGCACAGCGGCCGCCGGATTGGGGCAAGCATTTGGAGATTAGTTGTTCTTCGTAGAGTCAGCTAAATGAACGTCTCCACGGACACACCAAAGCGTTCGGCCAACCATTTAATCTGCCGCAGATTGAGCTTGCGCTTACCGCTCAGTATCTCGGAAACAACTGACTGCGTGCCCAAGCCTGGCAGATCACTTTGACTCAAACCGTGTTCGCGCATCATCGCGCGCAACACGTCAACACCACTGGCGATAGGCATCGGACGATGTGCGTGATCGTAGGCTTCGATCCAGTCACTGAGAATATCTACCAGGCTCATAAGC
Organism: Pseudomonas emilianonis; assembly: GCF_023072625.1. Classification (NCBI taxonomy): domain Bacteria; kingdom Pseudomonadati; phylum Pseudomonadota; class Gammaproteobacteria; order Pseudomonadales; family Pseudomonadaceae; genus Pseudomonas; species Pseudomonas emilianonis. The sequence continues at coordinate 5,458 of NZ_JAKNRV010000027.1, read as the reverse complement.
GGATTTGATTCGTCCTCCCCGACCAAATCCAGCAGCTCGTCGAGGGCAGCAACCAGTGCATCGTAATCCGCCTCGTTTTTTGGCTTGCGCAGTAATGGTGAAACAAATTGCCAATGTTCAGCGGCGAGCTGAATGAGTGCGCTCATCTGATTGCCTCCTTCCACTTGTCTTGCTCATATTCGCGATGATCGAGCAGATGTTTGATGTAAATTCGTTGTGTTGGGTACCGCACGAACACAATTAACCTCAGTTTATTGCCACCGATGTCGAACACATGGAACTGCCCGACTTTATCAGTCGCGGGAAAAATGCCTTTCATTGACGCGAAATCTCCCGGGTTATTGCGCTTTATCCGTCGGTACCACTCATCCAGAGCACTCGCTGAGCGTGGCCACTTCTCCTTTGCTTCCCAGATCCTTTTCTCACTAATCACTCGCATGCAACATCCTTATCGCATCTTGCTATGAAGGTTAAACCCGAACCCAAACTATCGCAATTTGCTATAACCGCAAACAGACAGATGGCGCAAAACAGAACAAGCTCCAACAGCCTAGATAAGCGGCCTCACATCGACATGGCGAAACTGTGAACGGATGAGTCTCCGCTCCCACGCCTTGATAAACCCCAGACCTGACTCCAAATACACGCCATTGGCCATATCCAAGGAGCGCCACCATGTCCGACCCTCTCGTCATCCCCTGCCCGCACTGCAACGGTCTCAACCGCATCCCCGGCGAACGCCTGACTGACACGCCGAAGTGCGGGCGCTGCAAGCAACCGGTTTTGTTGAACAAGCCTTTTGAGCTGAAACAGGGCGACTACGCCAGTCAGATCAAGGGCGACCTGCCATTGCTGGTGGATGTGTGGGCCGAGTGGTGTGGACCGTGCAAATCGTTCGCGCCGGTGTTTGAACAGGCGGCTGGGCAGTTAGCGGGTAAATGTCGGTTGGCCAAGCTCGACAGCGAGGCCAATCAGCAGTTGTCGGCGCAGTTGGGGATTCGCTCGATTCCCAGTTTGATTCTGTTCAAGAACGGCCGCGAAGTGGCGCGCCAGAGCGGGGCGTTTCCGTTACCGCAGTTGATGAGCTGGTTGCGTAGCCAAGGGGTGTAACTCGACCTTGAGCACAACGCAGGCCAGTGTGGTGCTTTAGGTCAGGCGTTTTCCAGCAGGTTATGCAACTCCACAAACTGCTGCGTCAGCTTGTGCCGTGGGTCCAAGTGGATCAGTGGTTTGTTCTGCTGGTGCGACTCACGCATGCGTACCGAACTCGCCAGGTACACCGGCAGCACCGGCAAGCCTTCGGCAATCAACTCATCGAGCATCTGCTGCGGCAGGCTCGCCCGCGCCTGGAACTGGTTGACCACGATGCCTTCCACTTCCAGGCCTTCGTTGTGGTCTTCCTTCAATTCTTCGATTTCCGCCAGCACGCCATACAGAGCCTGGCGCGAGAAGCTGTCGCAATCGAAGGGGATCAATACACGATCAGCGGCAATCAGCGCAGAAACCGCATAAAAATTCAACGCCGGCGGGGTATCCAGGTAAATCCGGTCGTAGTCTTCGCTCAGTTCATCCAGCAGCTTTCGCAGCTTGTTGATCTTGTGCTTGGCTTCGAGCTTGGGCTGCAAGTCCGCCAGCTCGGCGGTGGCGGTGATCACGTGCAGGTTGTCGAACGGCGTTTCGTAGATATCCACCCGGTTTTTCTTGGCGAACGGCCCGGAAGACAGGGTTTGCTTAAAGAACTCGGCAATACCCATCGGTATATCGTCGCCAGTCAGCCCAGTGAGGTACTGAGTGGAGTTGGCTTGTGCATCGAGGTCCACCAACAGGGTTCGATAGCCTTCACTGGCGCTGACCGCCGCCAGGTTACAGGCGATGCTGGACTTGCCAACCCCGCCTTTTTGATTGAACACCACGCGCCGCATGGAAAAACCTCCGGGTACCAATGAATGCCCGAGTGTAGAGGGCAAAAGCGCCTGTTAGCTACCTCGTTCATCCATGCACTGCTGCATTAACGCCCGGATGCAGCATTCGACATACAAATGAAAAGGAACAGTCCGACAATCCAACTCGGCTCTCAGTGAAGGACAATCTGTAAATCCTCCCCTGCAAATTGTAATCAGCCGTGAACAAATCTTTACCAAAGTTTGCTAGAACCCCGCAGCACCGGGATAATGCGCGCCATTCGGCTGTTGCTCCCTGTCCCGGTATTCGGGGCCAGTGGCCGCACATGGAAGCCCGCAGGGGCGGGATAACGTCTCAGTGATCAATTTCAATATCGCCCAATGGCGCGCCTGGGCCCCGGGCCTCGAAAGTGCGGACGACTGGCGCGCCTGGTGCAAGGCCCCCGTGTTGCTGCCCGCCAGCGAAGCCTCCCCCGACGTCTCGTTTTTACCGGCCATGCAGCGCCGCCGCCTGAGCCGCCTGGCGCGCATGGCATTCAGCGTAGGCTGGCCGATGGCCGAGGGTTTGCAAGACCTGCCGCTGGTGTTCATTTCCCGCCACGGCGAAACCCCGCGCACCCTCGACATCCTCAGCGACCTGGCCAACGACCAGCCGCTGTCACCGACCCAGTTCAGCCTGTCGGTGCATAACGCGGTGATTGGCTTGTGGTCGATCCTGCGCAATGAAACCAGCGAAATGACCGCCCTTGCCGCCGCCGGCGATGGCCTGGAACACGGCATGCTCGAAGCGGCCGCGCTGCTCAACGAAGGCGCTCCGGCGGTACTGCTGGTGATCACCGAGGAGCAGCCGCCCGAGGCCTACGCCAGTTGGATCATGGATGTGCCCTTCCCCTACGCCCTCGGCCTGCTGCTGACACCAGGCGACGAGTGGCAACTGGAACTCACCAGCGGCACTGTCCAACCCACTCACACCCAGCGGCCCCACGCCCTGAACCTGCTGCGCACCCTGTTGACCGAACAGGGCGCCTGCCAACATGCCTGGAAGAACCGCGTATGGAACTGGCAACGCAAACCCTGAACGATAAGCCACGGGACGCCTACTATTGGCGCCTGCTCGCCACCGCCGCCAGCTTCACGCTGTTTGGCGTCGGCGGCCTGTGCCTGCGTTTGTTGGTATTTCCGTTGCTCGGTTGCCTGCCGGGGACGGCCAAGCAGCACCAACGGCGTGCGCGCCACACCATCAGTCGCCTGTTCTGGTTGTTCATTCGGATGATGCAGCGTTTGGGCATTCTGACGTTCAGCGTCGACGGTGCCGACAAACTCGGGCGCCCCGGCCAGATGATCGTCGCCAACCACCCGTCACTGATCGACGTGGTGTTCCTGATCGGCCTGATGCGCCAGACCAACTGCGTGGTCAAGCAGAGCCTGTTTCAAAACCCGTTCACCCGTGGACCGGTGCGCGATGCCGGCTACATCAGCAACGACGGCAGCGCGGACATGCTCGACGCCGCCGCCGATGCCCTGCGCGAAGGTCAGACCCTGATCATCTTTCCAGAAGGCACCCGCACCACACCCGGCGCGGTGCCTGCCTTTCATCGCGGCGCCGCCGCGATTGCGTTGCGCGGTGCGACAATCATTACCCCCGTGGTGATCAAGGTCAGCCCGACCACCCTGACCAAGGCCGAACCCTGGTATCGCATTCCTAAACGCCGCTTTCACTTCAGTTTACGGGTGGGTGCCGATATAGAACCACAGGCGTTCGCCGCACTCGGGCCCGCGCCCCAGGCTTCACGCAAGCTCAACGATTACCTGCATCACTATTTCATTAAGGAGCTCGCCGAAGATGAGCAACCCAAACAGCCTTGAGCACGACATAAAGACGCTAATCATCGAGGCCCTGGGCCTGGAAGACATCAGCGTCGACGACATCAAAAGCGAAGATCCCCTGTTCGGCGAAGGTCTGGGCCTGGACTCAGTCGATGCCCTGGAACTGGGCCTGGCGATCCAGAAAAAGTACGGCATCAAGATAGATGCCGACGCCAAGGACACCCGCAATCACTTCACCAACGTGGCCAGCCTTGCGGCGTTCGTCACGGCCAGAAAGGCAGCTTGAGACCGTACCATGCAAACTCGTGACGATATTTTCAACACCCTGCGCGCTGCCTTGGTGGAACTGTTTGAACTGGAACCTGAACGCATCACCCTCGACGCCAACCTGTACCAGGACCTGGAAATCGACAGCATCGACGCGGTGGACCTGATCGACCATATCAAGCGCCAGACCGGCAAGAAGATCGCTGCCGAAGAGTTCAAGGCCGTGCGCACCGTGAATGACGTGGTTGAGGCGGTGTACCGTCTGGTCGCGCCTGCCGCATGAGCCGGCTGATCGGCCTTGGCCTTTTGCTGGCGGGGCTGCTGTACCCCTTTGCGGTGTATTACGGCACCGAACACTTTGCACCTTGGCAATTCGGCCTGCTGCTCGGCGGCCTGTGGTTGCTGCGCGCGCTCACGGGTGCAAGGCGCCCCGGCAGCCGCTGGATGGCAATGGCGATCATCGTGTTTTGCTTAGCCCTGGCCTGGTTCGATAACCCGCACCTGCTGCGCTGGTACCCGAGCCTGGTCAGTGCGTTCATGTTGACGCTGTTCGGCCTGAGCCTGAAATACGGCCCGCCGATGGTCGAGCGCCTGGCACGCATGACCGACCCGCAATTGCCGCCGAAAGCCATTGTGTATACGCGCCAGGTCACCGTGGTGTGGAGCGTGTTTTTTCTGTGTAATGGCCTGCTCGCCGCCGCCCTCACCCTGTGGGCGCCGCTGAGCTGGTGGACGTTGTACAACGGCCTGATCGCCTACGGGCTGATGGGGCTGTTGTTTGCCGTGGAATGGCTGGTACGACAAAGGGTTCGAGGCCGCGTATGAATGGGTTGAAACTTGAGCACTTGCTGCTTGAGCCGCTGGAACAGCGCTGGGTCACCACCGAGCCTGCGATGAATCACGCCCAACTGTGGGAGCAATCCCTGCGCCTGGCGGCAGGCCTGCACGCACGCGGCATTCAGCGCGTGGCAGTGCATCTGGAAGACGCCGGCCTGCTGGCGATCGCCCTGCTGGGTGCCTGGCGCGCCGGCGTCGGCGTGCTGCTGCCCGCCGATCTGCAACCGCAGACCCGCCAACGCTGGGCCGATACCGTCGACGCGTGGCTGACCGAAGCGGCCGATCTGGACGCGCTGTATCAAGCGCCGTTGAGCCCTGCCGCCCTCGACCTGGATACGTGCCAATTGAGCCTGTGCACCTCCGGTTCCAGCGGCGAGCCCAAGCGCATCGACAAGACCCTGCGCCAACTGGCCAACGAGGTGCAGGCGCTGGAAGCGCTGTGGGGCGCAGACCTTAAAGACGCGTGCATCATCGGCAGCGTCGCCACCCAGCACATCTACGGTTTGTTGTTCCGCGTGCTGTGGCCGTTATGCGCCGGCCGCACCTTCGTGCGCCGCCAACTGGCCTTCCCGGAGGATTTGCAGCGCGCCAGCCGCGAGCACCCACAGTTCGCCTGGGTCGCCAGC
>NZ_JAKNRV010000279.1:0-7021 GCF_023072625.1 Pseudomonas emilianonis | reverse complement strand
CCATCGGCGTGCGCGAGTTGCGCGCCTACAAAGCGCGGCCGCTGGCCGGCGTGTGGGCCACCCCGCCGTTTTTGCACAACGGCTCGGTGCCGACGATTTACCAGTTGCTCTCGCCCCAGGACGAGCGCAACACCACCTTCTATAAAGGCACCTTCAACTACGACCCGCGCCACCTGGGCTTTGAGACCGGCGCGTTCAACAATGCCTTCCTGTTCGATACGCGCATCACCGGCAACCACAACAGCGGCCATGAATTCCGCGCTGGCCAACGTGGCAACGGCGTCATCGGCCGCGGCTTGTTGCCGCAGGAACGCTGGGCACTGCTGGAATACCTCAAAGTCCTCGGCGGCCCGCTGGAGCAACAACTGCCATGATTATCCACTCGCACAACCCGCAACCGTCGATGCTCGCTCGCCTGTGGCTGCGCCTCGGCGCCGTGCTCGGCAAAACCCTGTTATGGCTGGCGGCCCTTGGCCTGCTCGGCTGGCTGGCGGCCACTGCCTGGTACGCCTGGCAGCACAGCGGCGCGGTATCGCCGGACGAGCAGATTCCGTCCGGTGAAGCCGCAATGACCCAAGGCATTATCCAGACGGCAGTGCGGATCGTTGACCAACACCGCGAAGGCACGCGTTACCTACGCGATGCCCATGCCAAGGCCCACGGTTGCGTGAAGGCCGAAGTCAAGGTGCTGGCCGACCTCGACCCCGCACTGCGCCAGGGTGTCTTTGCCGAACCGGGCAAGACCTGGCAAGCCATGATGCGGCTGTCCAACGGCAACGCCTACCCGCAATTCGACAGCATCCGCGATGCGCGCGGCATGGCCATCAAGCTGCTCGACGTGCCGGGCACACAGTTGCTCGCCGACCAGCAAGCGCGGGCCGAGCAGGACTTTGTAATGTTCAGCCACCCGAACTTCTTTGTCAGCGACGTGGCCGAGTACGCGCAGAACATCGGCGCCCAGGCGGACGGCAAGAAAGTCCTGGCGTTTTTCCCCAAGCTCGACCCCCGCAGTTGGCAGGTGCGCCACCTGTTCATCGCCCTGGCGACCCTGGCCCCCGCACCGGCCAGCCCGACCCAGACCACGTACTTTTCCGTCTCGCCCTACAAGTTCGGTGCGGCCAACGCCAAGTTCCGCGTCGCGCCCGACCCGCTAAGCTGCCCGGACTATGTGCTGCCCAAGCAGAATCAGGACCTGCCGAACTTCCTGCGCAGCGCCCTGAACCAGCAACTGTCCACCGACCGCGTGCCAGCGTGTTTCGTGCTGCAGATCCAGCGACAGAACCCGCAGAAATTCATGCCGATCGAAGACACCAGCATCGAATGGAAGGAAAGCGATGCGCCCTATGAAACCGTGGCCAAGGTGACGATCCCCGCTCAGGATTTCGATACGCCGGCGTTGAACCTGGCATGCGACAACCAGTCCTTCAACCCGTGGTTCGGGCTGGAAGCGCACCGTCCCATCGGTGGGATCAATCGGTTGCGCAAAGCGGTGTACGAAGCCGTCAGCGATTACCGACATAGCCGCAACTTGTAAGGTTGGGGGCTGTGTGGGAGGGGGCTTGCTCCCTCCCACATTTAGATTTCATTACATCAGGCCGATGCTGTGTTGTACTATTTTTCGTAAAGAGTTCGTATAGTTTGCCGATTCGCCATAACGATTACGTTGCCTCTATTGAGTCACTAAGCCCGAACACTTTACCGTCACTTCCTACCCCCAAACACCCGTAGGAAGTCATCGTGGAAAGTTCAACTTTAGGCATGCTCGTCCTGTCAATGATTGCGCTCTTCGGCACCGCCGCGTTTTGCTTCGAACACCTCGCTACCCGCAGCGAGAAGAAAAAGAAAGCCAAATAAGCGGCGCGTCAACATCAGCAGAACCCCAGTTTTTCAAGGGATACCCGGGCGGCGGGCTATCCCTTTTTTTCGTTCGCCCCGTATAAACCCGCCTATATACCGTCTTAATACCGCTGCCTGTAATCAGTGCCTGGGCTTGATACCCCAGCGATTAACCTCCCCGCGTCCGCCATTGCGGCTTATTCATTCAGGGGAGTTACACCGTGCTCACACTCACGTTCATTTATATCGCCAGCGGCCTCTGCGCCGTGGGGCTGTTCGCTTACTTGGGCTACGCCCTTATTCGCGCAGAAAAATTCTAGGGAGTTCGCCATGTACGACCTGATGTTTATTGGCCTTTCCCTGATGTTTTTTGTTGCGACTGCCATGGCCATTGTCGCCATGGGCAAGATTTGAACGGAGCCACGACATGTTAAGCACGCTGCTGGAATTTGCGCTGGTCCTGGGGGTAATGACGGGACTCGCGGTACTGATGGGCAAATGGCTGACCCGGGTGTTCACCGGGGCTCACCATGCCTTGCCGGAACGTTATACCTATCGCCTGCTGGGCATTGACCCACGGGAAACCATGGGCTGGGCCCGCTACGGTTCGGCGCTGTTGTTGTCGAACGCGGCGATGATGCTGCTGGGCTATTTGGTCCTGCGCCTGCAGGCGGTGATGCCGATCAACCCGCTGGGGCTGGCCGCACAAACGCCGGACCTGGCGTTCAACACCACCGTTTCCTTTATTACCAACACCAACTGGCAGGCGTACTCGGGCGAGACCAGCCTGTCGAACTTCAGCCAGATGGCGGTCATCACCTTTTTGATGTGCGTCGGCGCCACCTCCGGGGTGGTCGCCGCGGCCGGCTTCATTCGCGGTTTGAGCCGCTCCAGCTCGGGCGATATCGGCAACTTCTGGGTCGACTTCACCCGCACGCTTTACCGCGTGATGCTGCCGCTGTGCGTGGGCATGGCGCTGGTGTATGTCTGGCAGGGCATGCCGCAGACCTTCGCCTCCCAGGCCCTGGTCACCACGCTCGAAGGCGCGCAGCAACAGTTGATTGTCGGCGCAGTGGCCAGCTTTGAATCGATCAAGCACATCGGCACCAACGGCGGCGGCTTCTTCAGCATGAACGCTGCGCACCCGTTCGAAAACCCGACGCCGCTGACCAACGCCCTGCACATCCTCAGCATGTTGCTGATCCCTTCGGCGCTGACCTACACCTTTGGCAGCATGCTGTTGCAACGTCGCCAAGGCTGGGTGTTTTTCGGCACCTTCCTGGTGATGTTCATCGGCTTCCTCGCCCTGGTTTACGGCGCCGAGCAAAACGGCAACCCGCTGCTGACCCAGGCCGGCGCCAACCAGAGCCTGTCGCTGGAACAAAGCGGCGGCAACATGGAAGGCAAGGAGCTGCGCTTCGGCATCGCCGACAGCAGCCTGTTCATCGCCACCACCACAGCGGCGACCACCGGCTCGGTCAATACCATGCACGACTCGCTGACCCCCATGGGCGGTTTCGTGCCCCTGGCGCAGATGATGCTCAACTGCGTGTTCGGCGGCGACGGCGTGGGCTTTATCAACCTGATCCAATACGCCCTGCTGACGGTGTTCCTGGTGGGCATGATGATCGGCCGCAGCCCCGAGTTCCTCGGCAAGAAAATCGAGGCGCGGGAGATGAAACTGGTGATGCTCTCGGTGCTCGCGCACCCCATCAGCATCCTCGGTTTCACCGCCCTCGCCGCCCTGTGGCCCGACACCATGGCCAGCCTCAACAACCTCGGCCCCCACGGTTTCAGCGAGGTGCTCTACGCCTACACCTCCGGCACCGCCAACAACGGCTCGGCCTTCGCCGGTTTGAACGCGAATACGCCGTTCTTCAACACCACCATCGGCCTGGCGATGTTGATCGGGCGCTTCTTCACCCTGCTGCCGATGCTCGCCGTGGCCGGTTCCCTGGCAATGAAGAAAACCGTACCTGCCGGTGCCGGCACCATTCCCACTGCGACCCCGCTGTTCATGCTGCTGGTGGTGTTCGTGGTGCTGGTGGTCGGCGGCCTGACCTTTTTGCCGGCGCTCGCGCTCGGCCCGCTGGTGGAGCAACTGCAGTTGCTGTCCGGCCAGACGTACAACTGAGGACACGTGGATGACAACTCAATCGATATTCAAAGGGCTGTTGCGCCCGGTGCTGGTTTCGGCGGTGTTTTTCATGCTGTTGACGGGGTTCGCCTACCCGGCGCTCACCACCGTGACCGCACAGCTGGTGTTCCCGTTTCAGGCCCGAGGCTCGCTGATTGAACGCGACGGCCTGGTCATGGGCTCGGCCTTGATCGGCCAGCACTTCACCCGGCCGGAGTACTTCCATGGCCGCCCGAGCATGACCCTCGGCGCCGACCCGCAAGACCCAAGCAAAAGCGTGTCGCAGCCGTACAACGCCGGTTCCAGCGGCGCCAGCAACCTGGGGCCGACCAGCCAGAAACTGCTGGACCAGGTGGCCGCACGCGTCCAGGCCTATCGCCAGGACAACGGCCTGGCCGCTGACGCCCAGGTGCCGGTGGACGCGGTCACCGCTTCCGCTTCAGGCCTCGACCCGCATATCTCGCTGGCCAATGCGCGGCTGCAACTGCCACGGGTGGCGCGCTTGCGGCAAATCCCCGAAGCCGAGCTGCTGCAACTGGTCGACCAACACACCAGCGCGCGCACCTTCGGCCTGCTCGGCGAACCACGGGTCAATGTGCTGCAACTCAACCTTGCGCTGGACGCCCGCCTGCCATCGCGCCAGCCCCCTATTGCGGCCAGTGAGTAAGAGATTTCCCTCATGAAGAATGCTCGTTTACCTCTGTTTGATCGCGCCATCGTGCTCACCGCGTGTGGGGATGCGCTGAAGAAACTGCTGCCCCAGGCGCAATGGAAAAACCCGGTGATGTTCGTGGTCTACCTGGGCAGCATCCTCACCACCCTGCTGTGGTTCCAGTCCCTGGGTGGCCAGGGTGAAGCGCCCAGCGGCTTTATCCTCAGCATTACCTTGTGGCTGTGGTTCACCGTGCTATTCGCCAACTTCGCCGAGGCCCTGGCCGAAGGACGCAGCCGCGCCCAGGCTGCCAGTCTGCGTGGGATGAAGCGCCAAACGTTGGCCAAGTTGCTGCAACAACCCCAGCATGGCAGCGCCTGGTTACCGCTCGAAGCCAGCCTGCTGCGCAAGGACAGCGTGGTGCTGATCGAAGCCGGCGACTTGGTGCCGCTGGATGGCGTGGTGATTGAAGGCGTGGCGTCGGTGGACGAAAGCGCGATCACCGGCGAATCGGCGCCGGTGATTCGCGAGGCCGGTGGCGACTTTTCCTCGGTCACCGGCGGCACACGCGTGCTGTCGGACTGGCTGGTGGTGCGCATCAGCGTCAACCCCGGCGAGTCGTTTCTGGACCGCATGATCTCGATGGTCGAATCGGCCAAGCGCCAGAAGACCCCGAACGAAGTGGCCCTGAACATCCTGCTGGTGGGCCTGACCCTGTTGTTCCTGTTGGTGATCGCCACGCTCAGTCCTTACTCGATCTTCGCCGTGGCCATGAGCGGCAGCGGCAGCGTGGTCAGCGCCACGGTGCTGGTGGCGTTGCTGGTGTGCCTGATCCCCACCACCATCGGCGGCCTGCTCTCGGCCATCGGCGTGGCGGGCATGAGCCGGATGATGTCGGCCAATGTCATCGCCACCTCCGGGCGGGCGGTCGAAGCGGCGGGCGACGTCGACGTGTTGCTGCTGGACAAGACCGGCACCATCACCCTGGGCAACCGTCAGGCCAGCAGCTTTTTGCCGGCCCCAGGGATAAAAGAGGCCGAGTTGGCGGACGCCGCGCAACTGGCGTCCCTGGCCGATGAAACCCCGGAAGGCCGCAGCATCGTGGTCCTGGCCAAACAGAAGTTCGACATTCGCGCGCGGGACATCAACCAGCTCGGCGCCAGCTTTGTCCACTTCACCGCGCAAACCCGCATGAGCGGCGTCGACCTGCCCGAAGGCCGGGCGATTCGCAAGGGCGCGGCGGACGCGATTCGCAGCCATATCGAGGCCTTGGGCGGCAGTTTTCCGACAGCCTTGCAGGCCAAGGTCGATGAAGTCGCGCGGCGCGGCAGCACGCCGCTGGTGGTCAGCGACGGTGCCAAGGCGCTGGGCGTGGTGGAACTCAAGGACGTGGTCAAGGGCGGCATCAAGGAGCGCTTCGCCGAGTTGCGGCGCATGGGCATCAAGACCGTGATGATCACCGGCGACAACCGCCTGACCGCCGCTGCCATTGCGGTGGAGGCTGGCGTGGATGACTTCCTCGCCGAGGCCCGCCCGGAAGACAAGCTGCAATTGATCCGCGACTACCAGGCCCAGGGCAAGCTCGTGGCCATGACCGGCGACGGCACCAACGACGCGCCGGCGCTGGCCCAGGCTGACGTGGCGGTGGCGATGAACAGCGGCACCCAGGCCGCCAAAGAGGCCGGCAACATGGTCGACCTCGACAGCAACCCGACCAAGCTGATCGAAGTGGTCGAGGTCGGCAAACAGATGCTGATGACGCGCGGCGCCCTCACCACCTTCAGCGTGGCGAACGACGTGGCGAAGTACTTTGCAATCATCCCGGCGGCGTTTGTCGCGACCTATCCGCAGCTCGGCGCATTGAACGTGATGCACCTGACCAGCCCCAACTCGGCGATTCTCAGTGCGGTGATTTTTAACGCGCTGATCATTGTTGCGCTGATCCCCCTGGCTCTGCGTGGCGTGACTTACCGCTCGATCGGCGCGGCGGCGTTGCTCAATCGCAACCTGCTGATCTATGGCCTGGGCGGAGTACTGGTGCCGTTTGCCGGGATCAAGCTCATCGACCTGCTACTGACAGGATTGGGCTTGGTGTAGCAGCGAAAATCCAATGTGGGAGCGGGCTTGCCCGTTCCCACACTTGAAGCGCATTTATCAGGAAGAATATGCCCGCCTTAAACGACGAACGCCCCGACCCCGACGCCCTGCTGGCGTGGGTGCAACAGAAAGAACAGGCCGCCTTGCGCGGCAAATTGCGTATCTACTTCGGCTCCAACGCCGGGGTGGGCAAGACCTGCGCCATGCTCGCTGCAGCGCAACGCGAAGTCGCCCTGGGCCGCGACCTGCTGGCCGGGGTGGTGGAAAGCCACGGCCGCACAGAAACCGCCGAGCTGCTG
>NZ_JAKNRV010000278.1:0-7024 GCF_023072625.1 Pseudomonas emilianonis | reverse complement strand
GCCGGAAGCGACGCCGAGGGTGGTCGGCTCGGCGATGGGGTTGCGCAGTACTTGCTGGAACATCACCCCGGCCAAGGCCAGGGCCGCGCCCACCAGCAGGCTCATGACCAGGCGCGGCAGATAGCTGTAGCGCACCAGCAACGTGGGCAGATCGCTGGGTGACACTGGGCCGATGGCATTTCCCCAAGAGGCATCGGCCAGCAGCGAATTGCCTTGGTGGGCGCTCAAGGCCAGGGCGATGAATAACAGGCCGAGGGCCAGCCATACCGGTTGGCGGCGCAGGCGTGAGGTGCTGTCAGGCATGGTTGGCTTCCAGGGCGAGCAGTTGCTCGGTGATCGACAGGGCCAGGCGTTGTGCGGTCAGCAAACCGCCACTTGGGTAGAAGCGGGGCAGCGCATGGATGCGGCCTTCGCGGATCATCGGCAAGGCGCGCCAGATTGGGCTGTTGTTCAGCCGGCGTTGCGCCGCCACGGCTTCGCGGGGGTTGGTGTAATACAGCAACGACGCCTCCGGATGTTCCAGTAGCGTCTCGATGCCCACCGCGGGGCTGCCGCCCCATGCGTTGGTGCGCCCCTGGTAGGCGTTGCGCAAACCCAACCTTTCGAGGACGGCCTGGTACATGCCCTTGGCGCCGAACAGCAGTAGGTGGCGGCCGTCTGGATTGAGGCGTGCGATATACACCGGACGGTCGCTGATCGACGTGAGCTTGGCGCGTAAGTCGTCGAGCAGGCGGTCAGTCTGTTCCAGCAAGGCGCGCGCTTCGTCGCGTCGATCCACCAGGGCGCCGAGGTCCAGCATCACCTGGCCGGCGTTGCGATAGGGCTGGGCGTTCGAGGTATAGATATCGAAGGTGCGCAACGGCGCGATGCGGCGCAGCAAGGTACCTTCCAACTGCCAGGAAGTGCCGATGATCAAGCCAGGCTTCAGGCGTTGCAGGTACTCCAGGTTTGGCTCGATGCTCGGGCCCAGGTCCAGGACGTCGTCGGGCATTTCCGGATAGGCGACGAACTCGCGATAATAACCGGCGTTGACCACTGCCATGGGTGCTACGCCCAGGCCTAGCAGGCTTTCGGTGAGGGCGGGCTCGAAACTGACGATATCGACTTTCGGCAATTTAGGGCCAGCGGCGCGGACCAGGGTCGAGGCGCACAGCGCGACCGGCAACAACGCGAGGCCGGTCAGGGCTCGACGGCGGGTAATGAGCATTGCAACAGACTCCGAAGCAGGCAGGTCGCCTCTTGACGAGAATACGAGTCTATAGCAACAGCATATAATTCCCAATACCTGTAATAATGCCGCCGGCGCAGCCTAAAGAATCTCCCGCAGGCTTCGTTTGCTCCAGTGACCCCACTCTATCGACGGCGACGGCGTGACGGCCTGCGCCAGCCGACCCCAAGGAGACATCATGTCATTGTTCGGTATGCTGGTCCGCGCTTCGCGCACAAGGTTGGCCGTGGCCATTGGCGCAAGCCTGGTCTGCGGTTTGGCCAACGTGCTGCTGGTGGCGCTGATCAACCAGGCCCTGAATGCACCGCTGGACGGCTTGGCCGGCTACGCGTTGCCTTTCGTATTGGTGATAGCGCTGGTGATGGGCAGCCAAGTGCTGTCCCGCACGTTGTTCGCCCACCTCAGCCAGCAAGGCCTGGCCACCCTGCGCCTGCACATCTCGCGGCACGTGGTTGCCGCGCCCCTGCGCGGTCTGGAAAAGGCCGGGCGTGGGCGCATCCAGGCCGCCCTGGCCGACGACACCACCACCTTGTCGAACTTTTTCACCGGTTTCCCGATGCTGGTGACCAGTGCCGTGGTGGTGCTCGGTTGCCTCGGGTACCTGGCGTACCTATCGTGGGCGATTTTCCTGGTCTCGGTGCTGGCCATCGGTCTTGGTTCGCTGGGTTACCACCTGTGCCATTCGCACATGCTCCAGTACTTCCGTAAGGCTGGTTCCAGCCAGGACGAACTCTTCAGTCACTTCGACGCCATGGTCTCGGGTGCCAAGGAGCTCAAGCTCAACCGCTCCAAGGCAAGGCGCTTTCTCGATGAAGTGCTCGTCAATGCTGTCGAGCAAGTGCGTCACAACCGTGCCAAGGGCCTAATGCTGTTCGCCATCACTGGCGGCTGGGGGCGCTTGCTGTTCCTGGTGCTGATCGGCGTGGTGCTGTTCCTGCGCTTGTGGATTCCTTCCGATACGGCGGTGATCACCGGCTACGTGATGGTGTTCCTGTACATGATGGGGCCGCTGGAAGGGGTGCTGCTGAACCTGCCGCAGATGAGCCAGGCACGCGTCGCCAGTGCGCGCATCGAAACGACGCTCGCGGAGTTGAAGGCTGAAACCCAACTGCAAACCCCGATTCCTGACGTGCAGCCTAAAGGCGTGACAGTGGAGCTGGATGGCCTGACCCATGGTTATTTCAGCGAGCGAGAGGACGAGGTGTTCACCCTCGGTCCGGTGGCGCTGACCCTAAACCCTGGCGAGATTACCTTTCTGGTTGGTGGTAACGGCAGTGGCAAGACCACCCTGGCCAAGCTGATCGCCGGCCTGTACCGGCCGGAAAGTGGTGAAGTGCGCGTCGATGGCCGGCCGGTGGCGGCGGGCGAGTGGGACGATTATCGCCAGCTGTTCTCGGCGGTGTTCTCGGACTTCCACCTGTTCGATACCCTGCTCGAGGCCCCTGACTCCAGCCTGGATACCCAGGTGAGTGAATGGCTGGCCAAGCTGCACCTGGACCACAAAGTCAGCGTCAGCAACGGTTCGTTCTCCACCCGTGAACTGTCCCAGGGTCAGCGCAAGCGTCTGGCGTTGATCGTCGCCTGCCTCGAAGGGCGGCCAGTGATCATCTTCGACGAATGGGCCGCCGACCAGGACCCGGCGTTTCGCGAGGTGTTCTATTGTGAGCTGCTGCCCGAGCTGCGCGCCCAGGGCAAGACGCTGCTGGTCATCTCCCATGACGACCGCTACTTCCACCTGGCCGACCAGTTGATCAAGCTCGAGCGCGGCCAGATCGTCCAGCACCAGGTGCCTGTCGTGGCGGCTGGGTTGCAGCCGGTAGTTTAAAGATTGTGGGGAGGCACGAGACCTCCCTCCCCACAATCCAGTCCAATCCTGCCCCGCAAATAACAATATTTATCAAAGACACTTAATTCCCCGCGCATTTCTTTCGTCCTTATTAGCAGTGTTCCAGGCAAGGCCGGTCCGGCTTGTCGATTGCTTCCAAGGAGATTTGCCGTGTCTGTCGCCCCCGATCGCATCCGCCTGTTCTGCTTCGCTTGTTCTGGTGCGAGCGCCATGGCTTTCGCACCGTGGCGTGCCGCCTTGCCGGCCTGGCTCGATGTACAGCCAGTCGAGCTGCCCGGCCATGGTCGCCGTGGTGATGAGCCGTTGCAGGTGGACATGCCCAGCCTCGCGGCGAGCCTGGCGAGCGAGTTGGCGCCGCTGATCGACGGTCCTTACCTGATGCTCGGCCATAGCGTCGGGGGTGTCGTTGCCCTGGAAGTGGCCCATGCGCTGGGCGCCCTGGGGATTGAGCTGCCCAGCGGCTTGATCGCCGTGGCCAGTACCGCGCCCAGCCAGCGCGACGGCAAGCCGGATGCGCAACCCATGAACGATGCCGAGTTGATTGCCGAACTGCGCCGCCTCGACGGTACGCCCCAGGCAGTACTCGACGACCCCGAATTGCTGGCCATGGTGCTGCCAGTGCTGCGTGCCGACTTCCTGCTTGGCGACCGCTATCAACCGCCTTGCCGCAGGCCTTTGCCGTGCGCGCTGCATGTCTTCGGTGGGCGTGACGACAGCGTCGCGGTCAGTGCTCTCGCGGCCTGGGAAGCTGAATGCAGTGGGCCGTTCCAGCTGGATATGTGCGCCGGTGGACATTTCTTCCTGCACCGCCAGCGCGACGATTTCTTACGGCGCCTGGTTGCGCTGGCCCAGGCACAACGTCCCTCACTCCCTTCCTTGCGCGCCCTGGGCTGACCCATGCCGCACCGTCTTCCTCGTTTCGCGGAGTCTTCCATGCTTGATTCACGCTTCGACATCCGGCCCCTGCGCCACGCCAGTACCCCGTTGCCCCTGCTGATCGAGGCCCGTGAGCCCGGCCTTGATCTGTCGGCTTGCCTGTCCGATCTGCGGGCGTTGATCGATGAGCAACTGCTCAGTGCCGGTGGCGTGCTGCTGCGTGGCTTTGACGTGCAGACCGCCGAGCGTTTTCGTCGTTTCGCCGTGGGCTTCGGTTCGGACCTGCTCACCTATGAATTTGGCTCCACGCCGCGCAGCAACGTCGCCGCCGGGATCTATACCTCCACCGAATACCCGCCGCATCAGCATATCCCGCTGCACAACGAGCAGGCCTACACCCGGGACTGGCCCATGAAAATCTGGTTCTTCTGCCAGCAGGCATCACCGGTGGGTGGCGCGACGCCGATTGGTGACAGCCGCGCGATCTACCGGCGGGTTGGCGAGCAGATTCGCGAGCGGTTCGCCACCAAAGGCCTGATGTACACCCGCAACTACGGCAACGGCCTGGACGTGTCCTGGGAGCAGGTGTTCAACACCGAGGACCGCAGTGTCGTGCACGCCTACTGCGAGGCCCATGGCATCAGCTTGGAATGGAAGGAAGAGGGTGGCCTGCGCACGCGTCAGGTCTGCCAGGCGGTGGCCACCCATCCGCGCACCGGCGACGCGGTGTGGTTCAACCAGGCGCACCTGTTTCATGTGTCCAACTTGCCCGAGGAAGTACGCGAAACGCTGCTCGACCTGGTCGAGGAGGAGGACCTGCCGCGCAACGTCTATTACGGCGACGGCAGTCCGCTGGAAGAGACCCTGCTCGAAGACATCCGTGGCGTGATGCAGCAGGAGCAAGTCGAGTTCGCCTGGCAGGACAACGACGTTCTGATGCTCGACAACATGCTCACCGCCCACGGCCGTGGGCCCTTCCAGGGACCGCGCAAGGTGGTGGTAGCCATGGCCGAGCCGCATGGCGCCGACATGCGCTGAGCAACCCTCGATTTTTACTGAATTTTTTGCGATTGCAGGAGGACGCCCCATGGCCATCCCACATCAGCCTCAACCCCAATCCCTCATCGAGATGCTGGCGCAGCGCGCCGAACAACAAGGCGAGCAACTGGCCCTGCGCTTTCTCGGCGATGGCAACGAAACCACCGAGCTGTTCACCTACGCCCAGCTCGACGCCCGGGTCCGTCACCTGGCCGCCTGCCTTGGGCAACGCGCCGAGGAAGGTGATCGGGTGCTCCTGCTGCTGACCAACGGCCCGGAGTACATCGTGGCGTTTTTCGCCTGCCTGTATGCGGGGTTGATCGCGGTGCCAGCCTATCCGCCGGAGCGCAATCGCCAGTTCCATACTGAACGCCTGCAAGGCATGGCCATGGATGCGGAGCCATCGCTGATTGTCTGCGAGCAGGCTGCTCTGGAAGCCTCCCTGCTATTGCGTGACGGCCTCGCCCTGGCGAAGCTGCCGGCTGTGGCAAGCGTCCAGGACCTTGAGGCCCAGCCGGCCCAGACCTGGCAGTCACGTGAAGTGCCGGGCGACGCCATCGCCATGCTTCAATACACCTCTGGTTCCACCTCCGAACCCAAGGGCGTTGAAGTCACTCACGCCAACCTGCTGGACAACCAGCGCCTGCTGCAAATGGGCTTCGGCACCCGGCCGGGCGATGTATTTGTCAGCTGGCTGCCGCTGTACCACGACATGGGCCTGATCGGCGGCATGCTGCAACCGATCTACGCCGGCGTGCCGCTGGTATTGCTGACCACCCAGCACTTCCTCGCCCGGCCGGCGCGCTGGCTGGAAGCGATCCACCGCTATGGCGGCACCTTGAGCGGCGGCCCGGACTTTGCCTTCCGCCTGTGTACCGAAAGCGTGCGCGACAGCCTGCTCGCCGAGCTGGACTTGAGCCGGTGGCGTGTGGCGTTCTGCGGCTCCGAACCGGTACGTGCCGATACCCTGGCCGATTTCGTTGAGCGCTTCTTGCCGGCGGGGCTGTCGGCAACCACGCTGCACCCTTGCTACGGCCTGGCCGAAGCGACCTTGATGGTCACGAGTAATACCCGGGGTGGCCCCTACTACACACTGCATGTCGACCACGAAGAACTGGCCCATGGCCGGGTGGTGCCCGATCCGTCCGGCACCGAAGTGGTCAGCAGCGGCGGGCTGCTGTTCGACGATCAGGTGCGCCTGATGGACCCGCAAACCCTGCAACCCGTCGCGCAAGACACGGTCGGCGAAATCTGGGTGCGCGGCCCTAGCGTCGCGCGTGGCTACTGGCGCAATCCCGAGGCCACCGCCAAGACCTTCCTCGACTTGCCCGATGGGCGTTGGCTACGCAGCGGTGATCTGGCGTTTCTCCACAACGGTGGTCTGTTCATCACCTCGCGGGCCAAGGACGTGATCATCATTCGCGGCCAGAACCGTTACCCACAAGACATCGAAAAAGCCGTGGAGCAGGGCGTCGAAGCGGTACGCAAAGGCCGCGTCGCCGCGTTCCCGGTACAGGTCGACGGCCGAGAATGCATCGGCATCGCCGCCGAGATTGGCCGCAACGTGCAAAAGAAATTCGACCCGCAGACGTTGATCGATGCCATCGACCGGGTGGTCAGTGAAACGCAGCAGGAACCCGCCAGCGTCATCGCCTTGCTGGAGCCGGCTGCGTTGCCCAAGACCACCAGTGGCAAACTGCAACGCTCGGCCTGCCGCCAGCGCCTGGAAACCGGCGAACTGGGTGCCTATTACGTCTACCGCCGTCCGGTACTCGGCCTGGTTCCAGTCGGGCACGGCGGCGCCCCCCAAGGCGATACCGAGCAGCGCCTGGCGGCGATCTGGTCCGAGGTGCTCGAGGGTGTGGAGGTCAGCCGCGACGACGTATTTCTCGCCAAGGGCGGTCATTCCCTGGCCGCCGTGCAAGTCGTGTCGCGAGTGCGTGCCGAGTTCAATGTCGAGTTACCGCTGAGCGCGCTATTCGCCGCAAAACCGCTTGCCCAGTTGGCCGCGATGGTTGACGCCGCGCCGCGTCTGG
>NZ_JAKNRV010000277.1:0-7028 GCF_023072625.1 Pseudomonas emilianonis | reverse complement strand
CGTGGCCTGACCCTGGCCAACGGCCGTCCTGATTTGCAGGCCAGCCTGTGGGCCTTGATCGGCGATGCGCGTGCCGCACAAGGTGACGCCGCCGGCGCCGCCCAGGCTCGGCAAAAAGCCAAGGTCAGCCTCTGATGGATGTACGTTTTCCAGCGATTGCCGAACAGCTGTTGCTGATTGAGCGCGAATTGCGCCTGCAGGGCTGGTGGGACGAGGAGTCCCCCAGCGCCGAGGCGCTCAGCAGTGTCGAGCCCTTTTCGGTCGACACCCTGGACTTCCATCAGTGGCTGCAGTGGATCTTCCTCATGCGCATGAAGCAGATCCTCGAACAGGATCTGCCACTGCCGAATGCTTCCGGGATCATGGAGATGGCCGAGATGGTCTACGCCTCCCGGCCGCTGGAAAGCCTGGGTTTGCGCAATGCGCTGAAAAAGTTCGACCAATTGATCGTCGACGCTCGTTAATTGCCTGGCTGCCGGTTTTTCCGGCAGTCTTGCGCACATTTCTACCGCTTGACGACATTCAGGCGAGTTTTATCCCTCCTCAAAGCCCTTTCTTCTGCGTTCTCATGCGCTTAGTTGGAAAAAAGCGCAATTATTGCTTGACTTGAAGGGCCTGAAACAGAAGAATCCAAAGTCCGCTGTATCGGGACTGCCAGAAGCAGGCCCACTCAGCAGATCATGAGGCGCACATCCGCGCCGACCTGTTACACCCGCAACGCGTTACCTCGCGCTGGGTGGGAAGAGCCCGCAACACTTGGGATGATCCCAATACTTGCTCAGTCAGTGCTGACGTAGTCGGCGACCACCGTCGCTCATGCTCTGTTGAGAAGTAAACCTATTAAGACCCGTCGGTTTTTAACGGACGGTATTCTGGCGTTTTAGAGGTGAACAACGTGGAGCTTTTATCTGGCGGTGAGATGCTCGTCCGCTTTTTGCGTGACGAAGGCGTTGACTATATCTACGGGTACCCGGGTGGTGCTCTGCTGCATGTCTATGACGCACTGTTCAAGGAACCGGCTGTTACCCACATCCTGGTTCGCCACGAACAGGCTGCAACCCATATGGCTGACGGTTATGCCCGTGCCACCGGTAAAGCCGGCGTGGTACTGGTAACCTCCGGCCCAGGCGCAACCAATGCCATTACCGGCATCGCGACTGCTTATATGGACTCCATCCCGATGGTGATCATTTCTGGCCAGGTGGCTAGCACCATGGTCGGTACCGATGCATTCCAGGAAACCGACATGATCGGTATCTCCCGGCCGATCGTGAAACACAGTTTCATGATCAAGCATGCCTCGGAAATCCCGGAAGTCATGAAAAAGGCGTTCTACCTCGCACAGTCCGGTCGCCCGGGCCCTGTGGTGGTCGATATCCCGAAAGACATGACCAACCCGGCTGAGAAATTCGAATACGTCTTCCCGAAGAAAGCCAAGCTGCGTTCCTACAGCCCGGCCGTTCGTGGGCACTCGGGGCAGATCCGCAAGGCGGCAGAAATGCTCCTGGCGGCCAAGCGTCCCGTGCTGTACTCGGGCGGTGGCGTGATTCTGGGCGGCGGTTCCGCACCGTTGACCGAACTGGCCAAGTTGCTCAACCTGCCGGTGACCAACACCCTGATGGGCCTCGGCGCATTCCCGGGGACGGACCGTCAGTTCGTCGGCATGCTCGGCATGCACGGCAGCTACACCGCCAACCTGGCCATGCACCACGCCGATGTAATCCTGGCCGTGGGCGCGCGGTTCGATGACCGGGTGATCAACGGCGCGAGCAAGTTCTGCCCGAATGCCAAGATCATCCACATCGACATCGACCCGGCGTCCATCTCCAAGACCATCAAGGCCGACGTACCGATCGTAGGTCCGGTGGAAAGCGTGTTGACCGAAATGGTCGCTGCGCTGAAGGAAATCGGCGAGACGCCGAACAAGGAATCCGTCGCCAGTTGGTGGAAGCAGATCGACGAATGGCGCGGCGACCGCGGGCTGTTCCCTTATGACAAGGGCGACGGCAGCATCATCAAGCCACAAACCGTGATCGAGACCCTGTGCGAAGTGACCAAGGGCGACGCCTTTGTGACCTCCGACGTGGGCCAGCACCAGATGTTCGCCGCGCAGTACTACAAGTTCGACAAGCCTAACCGCTGGATCAACTCCGGTGGCCTGGGCACGATGGGCTTTGGTTTCCCTGCGGCCATGGGTGTGAAACTGAGCTTCCCGGACAGCGACGTTGCATGCGTCACCGGCGAAGGCAGCATCCAGATGAACATCCAGGAGCTGTCGACGTGCCTGCAGTACGGCCTTCCGGTGAAGATCGTGTGCCTGAACAACGGCGTGTTGGGCATGGTTCGTCAATGGCAGGACATGAGCTACGGTAGTCGTCACTCCCATTCCTACATGGAATCGCTGCCGGACTTCATCAAACTGGTCGAGGCTTACGGCCACGTCGGTATTCGCATCACCGATCTGAAAGATCTGAAGCCGAAGATGGAAGAAGCGTTCGCCATGAAGGATCGCCTGGTGTTCATCGATATTAAGGTGGATACCAGCGAGCACGTCTACCCGATGCAGATCAAAGACGGCTCTATGCGCGACATGTGGCTGAACAAGACGGAGCGTACGTAATCATGCGGCACATAATCTCCCTGCTTCTGGAGAACGAACCCGGCGCTCTGTCTCGTGTTGTCGGCTTGTTTTCGCAACGCAACTACAACATCGAAAGCCTGACCGTGGCGCCGACCGAAGACCCGACCCTGTCGCGCCTGACGTTGACCACCGTAGGCCACGATGAGGTGATCGAGCAGATCACCAAGAACCTCAACAAGCTGATCGAAGTGGTCAAGCTGGTCGACCTGTCGGAAAGTGCCCACATTGAGCGCGAGCTGATGCTGGTTAAAGTCAAGGCCACGGGTGCCCAACGTGCCGAGATCAAGCGGACTACCGACATTTATCGTGGGCAGATCGTCGATGTGAGCGCCAGCGTTTATACCGTGCAATTGACCGGTACAAGCGACAAGCTGGACAGCTTCATCCAGTCGATCGGGACGGCCTCGATTCTGGAAACCGTACGCAGTGGTGTCACCGGGATTGCCCGTGGCGACAAAGTACTCAGCATCTAACCCAAATTAGTGAATGGCCTTAAGGCCTGGATATATAGAGGAACCTCATGAAAGTTTATTACGAAAAAGATTGTGACCTGTCGATCATCCAGGGCAAGAAAGTCGCCATCATCGGCTACGGTTCCCAGGGCCATGCTCAAGCGTGCAACCTGAAAGATTCCGGCGTTGACGTGACTGTTGGCCTGCGCAAAGGCTCGGCCACTGTTGCCAAGGCTGAAGCCCATGGCCTGAAAGTGACTGACGTTGCTTCCGCTGTTGCCGCTGCCGACCTGGTCATGATCCTGACCCCGGATGAGTTCCAGTCCGCGCTGTACAAGAACGAAATCGAGCCGAACATCAAGAAGGGCGCCACCCTGGCCTTCTCCCACGGCTTCGCGATTCACTACAACCAAGTCGTGCCACGCGCTGACCTCGACGTGATCATGATCGCGCCGAAGGCTCCGGGCCACACCGTGCGTTCCGAGTTCGTCAAAGGCGGCGGTATCCCTGACCTGATCGCGATCTACCAAGACGCATCGGGCAACGCCAAGAACGTTGCGCTGTCCTACGCTGCTGGCGTCGGTGGCGGTCGTACCGGCATCATCGAAACCACCTTCAAGGACGAGACCGAAACCGACCTGTTCGGCGAACAAGCCGTTCTGTGTGGCGGTACCGTTGAGCTGGTCAAAGCCGGTTTCGAAACCCTGGTTGAAGCCGGCTATGCGCCGGAAATGGCCTACTTCGAATGCCTGCACGAACTGAAGCTGATCGTGGACCTCATGTACGAAGGCGGTATCGCCAACATGAACTACTCGATCTCCAACAACGCCGAATACGGCGAGTACGTGACTGGCCCGGAAGTGATCAACGCCGAGTCCCGTCAGGCCATGCGCAACGCCCTGAAACGCATTCAGGACGGCGAATACGCCAAAATGTTCATCAGCGAAGGTGCTACCGGCTACCCTTCGATGACCGCCAAGCGTCGTAACAACGCCGCTCACGGTATCGAAATCATCGGCGAGCAACTGCGTTCCATGATGCCGTGGATCGGTGCCAACAAGATCGTCGACAAAGCCAAAAACTAAGTCGGATGCATCAACAGAAAACGCGGCTTAGGCCGCGTTTTTTCGTTTGGGTGGCTGGTTCTGGTATAAAGCTGCATCGTTTGCGGGCGAACACTCGCCGCAAGTATCTGTCGAATTTTTTCACACCGTTGCAAGGTAAAGTCCATGAGCGAACGTCCCGAAGAGCCAAACCAGGCTTCTGACGCCGATAGCCTGCTACCTATCGATGAACATGTCGAAGAAGGGCACGATGCTGAAGGCCGCAAGGTCCGGCATCGTGGTATCTATCTCCTGCCCAATCTGTTCACTACGGCGAACCTGTTTGCCGGGTTCTACTCCATCATCAATTCCATGAGCGCCCAGAGCGCGCTGGCGGCGGGTGATGCGGTGAGTGCCAGCAAGTATTTCGGTTTTGCGGCGATCGCTATCTTCGTGGCCATGGTGCTCGACGGCCTCGATGGGCGCGTGGCGCGCATGACCAACACCCAAAGCGCCTTCGGTGCCGAGTATGACTCGCTGTCGGACATGGTTGCCTTTGGTGTCGCGCCTGCGCTGCTGGCGTTTGCCTGGGCCTTGGGTGATATGGGCAAGGTCGGCTGGATGGTGGCCTTCATCTATGTCGCGGGCGCCGCATTGCGCCTGGCACGCTTCAATACCCAGGTGGGTACCGCCGACAAGCGTTACTTCATTGGCCTGGCCAGCCCTGCTGCTGCAGGCGTGGTGGCGGGTATCGTCTGGGCGTTCAGTGACTACGGCATCCAGGGGTCGAAGATGTCGTTCCTGGTTGCCTTGATGGTTGCGGCCGCCGGCATGCTGATGGTCAGTAACATCAAGTACAACAGCTTCAAGGAGCTCGACCTCAAGGGGCGCGTGCCTTTCGTGGCTATCCTTGTGGTGGTGCTGGTGTTCGCCGTGGTCTTCAGTGATCCGCCGCGTATTTTGCTGCTGGCGTTCCTGGTCTATGCCGCTTCCGGGCCGATTCAGTATCTGCTGCAACTGCGTCGGGACAAAACGTTGCCTTAATGTAATTTCCCCCATACTCCGCAGTCTATTGGTGCATCAGTTCTCCAATGCTGCGGAGTTGCCATGTTAATCAAATTGCCCAAAGCGTCCGATTGTCATGAATCGGATGTCACCCCCGAATCCTTCTACTTGTCTCGCCGTAGCTTGCTCGGTGGTGCGCTGGCCGGTGTTGCCGCCAGCAGCTTGCCGCGTTGGGCCAGTGCGGATGATGCCGCGCGGTATGCGGATGTCGAGCCAGGCAAGGCGCCAGGCTGGTTTGCCGAAAAACTGCCGGGGACGAAATGGCAGGCGGTAACCGTCAAGGACGAAGCCATCACCCCGTTCAAAGACGCGACCCACTACAACAACTTCTATGAGTTCGGCACGGACAAGGGCGACCCGGCGGCGAATGCGGGTTCACTCAAGACCGAACCTTGGAGTGTGGTGATCGATGGTGAGGTCGCAAAACCAGGGCGTTATGCTCTGGAAGACTTCATGAAGCCCTATCAATTGGAAGAGCGAATCTATCGCCTGCGCTGTGTGGAGGCGTGGTCGATGGTTATTCCATGGATGGGCTTTCCCATCTCGGCGTTGCTCAAACAGGTTGAACCGACCTCCAAAGCCAAGTACATCCGCTTCGAAACACTCCAGGACCCCAAAAGCATGCCGGGCCAGCGCTCAAGTTTCGGCTTGATCGACTGGCCCTATGTAGAAGGGCTGCGTCTGGATGAGGCGATGAACCCTTTGGCAATTCTGGCCGTGGGGATGTATGGGCGCGAGTTGCCTAACCAGAATGGCGCGCCGCTGCGTTTGGTGGTGCCATGGAAGTATGGCTTCAAGAGCGTGAAGTCCATCGTGCGTATCAGTCTTGTGAGTGAGCAGCCGAAAACCACGTGGCAGAGTATTGCGGCGAATGAGTATGGGTTTTATGCGAATGTGAACCCTACGGTCGATCACCCCCGTTGGACGCAGGCGCGTGAGCGGCGCTTGCCGAGCGGTCTGTTCAGTCCAAATGTACGCGAGACGCAGATGTTCAACGGTTACTCGGATGAAGTGGCGGCTCTGTATACCGGCCTCGATCTGCGGAAGAACTACTGATGCGTTTCCCTCTCTGGCGCATCGGCGTGTTTATCGCTGCGGCGGTGTGGCCGTTGCTCTGGCTGTATGAGGCATGGCGTTCTGCCTTGGGGCCGGACCCGGGCAAGGTGCTGGTTGATCGGTTGGGCTTGGGCACGTTGATCCTGCTGCTGATTACCCTGGCGATGACACCGTTGCAGAAGTTGAGCGGTTGGGCGGGGTGGATCGCGGTGCGGCGGCAGTTGGGGTTGTGGTGCTTTGCTTATGTGGTGCTGCACCTGGCGGCATATTGTGTGTTTGTCCTGGGGCTGGATTGGTCGCAACTGGGGGTGGAGCTGCGTAAGCGGCCCTACATTATTGTGGGTACGCTGGGTTTCCTGTCGTTGTTAGTGCTGGCGCTGACGTCGAATCGCTACAGCCAGCGTCGGTTGGGCAGTCGTTGGAAGAAGTTGCATCGCCTGGTGTATGGCGTGCTTGGTCTTGGCTTGCTGCATATGTTGTGGATCGTGCGGGCTGATCTGAAGGAGTGGGCTATCTATGCTTCTATAGGTGCGTTGCTTCTCACCCTGCGGATACCGCCGGTAATGCGGCGAATTCCTCGTCTTATTGCGAAAAAAGCACCTTCTGCAACAAAAGCGTAATTAAGCCTTGACGGCAAATCCTGTACGTCTATAATTCGCCCCACTTCCGGCGCAGTCGAAACGGAAAACTCCTTGGTAAACAAAGAGTTATACGAGATTCGACAGCGGCCTGCTTCAGTTCATCGAAGCCTGGAATGAGTTGGTAGAGCAG
>NZ_JAKNRV010000276.1:0-7028 GCF_023072625.1 Pseudomonas emilianonis | reverse complement strand
AGGCTGCCGGGGCATGCGTGGCGTCCGACCTCGCCCATGCGGCCGCATGGGCACCCGTGTCCCGGGTGCCGCGCGAAGACGGTGGTTTCAGCGGTTTTCCGCACCTGATGGAACGCGCCAAACCCGGCTTCATTGCCGTGCGCCAGGATGGCCGACGCTTCGTCAACGAAGCTGACTCCTACCACGACTACATGTGCGCACTGTTTAAAGCCACGGGGCCCGCAGAAACGCCGATGTCCTGGCTGATCTGCGATCACCGCGCCCAACGTCGCTATGGCCTGGGCTGGTCCAAACCCTTTCCGTTTCCAACGGCGAAGTACGTGCGCGCAGGCTACCTGTTCAAGGCGCCGACGTTGATCGAACTGGCACACAAATGCGGCATCGATGCGCAACAGCTGGAAGTGACTGTCAGCGCCTTCAATCTGGGTGCGGAACAAGGTCACGACCCGCTCTTCCAGCGCGGTGAATCGCTGTACAACAGAGCACAGGGCGACGCTCTACACGGGCCGAACCCGTCCCTCGGCAGCCTGCACAAAGGCCCGTTTTATGCGGTGAAGCTGGTGCCCGGCAGCCTCGGCACCTTCGCCGGCCTGAACACCGACGCCTATGCCCGCGCATTAGACGAACACGGCACGCCGATTCCGGGGCTGTTCGCTGTGGGCAATGATATGAACAGCATCATGAACGGCCATTACCCCAGCGGCGGCATCACACTCGGTCCCGGCATGACCTTCGGTTATATCGCCGCACGCGTTCTTGCCGGCCAGGCCGTCGACGGAAAGCCAGCCGGTCAACCGGACCCTTTCTAAAGGGGAACAGACCGCCGGGGTAGATGAACGCACGCGAAGTCATCGAGAAAAGTCATCGGGAGTCAGTCATGAGCGCCACGAGAAAAAAGACCATTGCTTCGCGCCTGGCCTCCAGCTACCCCGATGTCCAACACGCTTTGAACGCTGGCACCCCAAGCGAAAAAATGGATGTGGCAACGCGTATCGTCTTGTGGGCGGCCAGTGAAGCCGGCCTGGACAGGGCCAATATCCTCATCGCACTGTCAAAAAGAGACCCCACGCTATTCGACGAGCTTTGCGCCGACATGGAGGAGCAACAATTCAAACTGTTTGAGCGTGGAGACGAGACGCACCTAGTGTTTTTCAACAAGGCGCGGGTCTACAACGCAAGCGCTTGGTTAGCGCGTGAAGTTCCACATGAAGCGATATATGAGTCACTTTTCGCCACGGAAAAAATCTTGGTGATTGCTGATTTCTTCTAGATCCAATAAACGGCGATGACCTGATATTGAGATTGCCGAGCCGACTCCCAGGCCCAAGCCGGCTCAATCAGCGGGCTTTCTGTGGTGACCTGGCGTTCAGCGTTCCAGACGACTGAATAACGATACCAGTCCGTACCGAAATATATTTTGACAGACCTTTTGCGCCAAGCAATACTGTACAGGCCGGTATCGAATAGACAGCCTGTTGCGTGTACTCACCGAAGTCAAACGGGACGCCACTCTTCAGGCCGCCGCCAAGTCAACGTTGTATCGCCACTACTGCTCCAAGGAGGAACTCTTCCAGGCGATAAGTCATGAAAACCCTCAATCCGATGAATACTTTTTCCCACTTGATCATCTGTCAGCATTGCGACTCACTGTTCGAGTCGGTGTCGCTGAACAGATGGCAGAAAGCTGAGTGCACACGCTGTGGCGCAGTGCTCAAACGTGGGCAGCGGATGAGCGTGCAGACGCTGTTAGCGCTGTCCATTACCGCTGCCCTGCTCTTCGTCTTTGCCAACGTCTTCCCGGTCATCAGCATCAGCATGGAAGGCTTGAACAACGAAGCCACCTTGTGGGCATCCGTAGAAGCACTGGCTCACGGTCGGATTACGCCGATGGCTGCGGTTGCCGGACTGACCATAATCCTCGCGCCGATGTTGCAGATTGCACTGCTGTGCTGGTTATTGGCGTTTGCCAACGCTGGCCGCGCGGCTCCCGGTTTCAGGGCCTGTATGCGCACACTGGAGCACTTACGTCCCTGGAGCATGCTGGAGGTCTGTTTACTCGGGATATTGGTCGCGATCGTCAAGCTGGCCGGCATGCTGAATGTGCATCCGGGCTTGGGACTGTGGGCACTCGGCATGCTCACCGTGTTGCTCATTTTGATATCGGGCAAGGACATTCACCGTCTTTGGGACGACCTGGCGGACCAACTTATATGAGCCAGCCAGCCTACGCCCGCGAACTGAACCTGATGCCTTGCCACACCTGCGCACAGATTTGCCGGCGGGATGAACACCGCTGCCCCCGCTGCAATGGCCCTGTGCATGCGCGCAAACACAACAGCATTGCCCGCACCTGGGCATTGCTGCTGGCGGCGCTGATGCTCTACATCCCGGCCAATCTGCTGCCGGTCATGCGCACCAACATGTTAGGCAACGCCAGCGACAACACCATCATGAGCGGGGTCATCGAGTTCTGGAAAAGTGGGTCCTGGGATATCGCCGCCCTGATCTTCTTCGCCAGCATCGTGGTGCCGTGTATGAAGTTCCTGATTCTGGGCTTGCTGCTCGTGACCTGCCAGCGCAAGAGCCGCTGGGCTATGCGAGAAAGAAGCCGGCTGTATCGCATGGTCGAGTTGGTCGGCTACTGGTCCATGCTTGACGTGCTGGTGGTGGCACTGGTCGCCGCGCTGGTGCAGTTTCGCTCACTGAGTTCCATCGACCCGATGCTGGGTATCGTCTTTTTTGGTCTGGTGGTGGTGCTGACCATGTTGGCCGCCATGAGTTTCGATCCCCGGCTTATCTGGGATGCAGAGGTTGAAGATGTCTGATCATCACGTTTCCACCGATTCGCCCGCGGCCAAACCCTCAATCAAGACGCGGCGCTTCAACGTCTCCCTGGTGTGGATTGTGCCCATCGTCGCGGCGTTGGTTGGCGCGTCGATGTTGATCAACAAAACACTCTCGGCCGGTCCGCAGATCAGTATCAGTTTCCAGACCGCAGAAGGTCTTGAGGCCAACAAGACTCAGGTCAAATACAAGAACGTGGTGATCGGCAAAGTCACGGCCATTGCCTTGAGCAGCGACCGCAGCCACGTGGTCGCGAAAGTCGATCTCGATGCCTCGGAGCGTGCCTTCACCGACGAAAACTCGATGTTCTGGGTTGTCCGCCCACGCATCGGCGCCAACGGGATTTCCGGGGTCGATACACTGTTGTCCGGCGCCTTTATCGGGGCCGATGCCGGCAGCTCGGGGAAAACCAGGAAAAACTTCGTCGGTCAGGAAACGCCGCCGCCGATCACTTACGGCGAACAAGGCAAGCGCTTCACCCTGCACACCACCGACCTCGGCTCCCTGGACATCGGCTCGCCGATCTACTATCGGCGTATCCAGGTCGGCCAGGTGGTGTCCTACCAGCTCTCGGAAGACGGTAAGGGGGTCGACGTAGAAATCTTCGTGCGCGCGCCCAATGACCGGTTCGTCAGCACGGATACGCGGTTCTGGAATGCCAGTGGCATTGACCTGACAGTGGGGGCAAACGGCCTGAAGGTTAACACCCAATCGCTCTCGACCATCCTTTCAGGCGGTATCGCGTTCGTTGAACCCAAGTACAGCCCCACCACCCAACCTGCGACCGAGCATGCTCGCTTCGAACTGTTCGGCGACCAAGAGGCGGCCTTGGCGCAGCCCGATGGCGAGCCTCGTTATATCCGCATGAACTTCAATCAATCACTACGTGGCTTGGAGGTGAACGCGCCCGTGGAGTTCATGGGGGTAAACATTGGTCATGTGGTGTCCGTCGATCTGGACTACGACACTAAAACCATGACCTTTCCCAGTATGGTCGGGGCGGTGATCTACCCAAACCGCTTGGGTCATGCCAACGAAACACTCCTCAAGGATCAGGGCTCGGAAGACGAGAACAGCATGGCGCGCCTAATGGCCACCTTCGTCGAGCACGGCCTGCGCGCTCAAGCTCGCAGCGCCAACCTGCTGACCGGCCAGTTGTACATTTCCCTGAGCTTCATCCCCAAGGCAACCCCGACTCCGTTCGACCTCGCGGCGCGACCATTGGTGATCCCCACGGTGCCAGGCAGCTTAGACAAAGTGCAGGGGCAGCTAGAGGGCCTGGTCGACAAGATCAGTAAACTGCCGCTGGAAGACATTGCCAAAAACCTCAACGGCAGTCTCAGCGAAATGCAGAAGACCTTGAAGCAGGTCAACGGCGAGGTGTTGCCGCAGATGCACGGCGCCTTGGCACAGACACAGAAGACCCTGGACACCGTCAATTCAAGCTTTGCCGAGGACTCGCCAGCACGCCAGCAAATCAGCAATGCCATGGACGAAATTCAGCGTACAGCCCGCTCAGTGCGAGTGTTGAGCGACTTCCTCAGCCGCAACCCAGAAGCACTGATACGTGGCCGAACAGCGCAGGACAAACCCGATAGCTACAAGGCCTCGATTCATTCTTCACGTGACGTCGAACCGGAAATACAACCATGAAGACCCCGCTCTTGATCCTGATCACCAGTGTTTGCCTAACGGCTTGTAGCGCCCCGGTCATGCATTCCTACACCTTGCAAGGCAGTACCCCGCCGTCAGAGCCCCCGGTGGAGGCTCCGGCCTTCCAGCTCGAGATTCGCCCCATACGCGTACCGGTGCAGGTCGACCAACCGCAACTGGTCGTGCGCCTGAACCAAGCCAGTCTGGCCATCATGGAAAACGACCGCTGGGGCGCACCGCTGGCAGAAGAGTTCCATGACGCGCTCACCGATCGACTTGAATCGCGACTGGGCACCCACGACCTCGCCGGGATGAGCAAAGACGCTAAGCGCCCAGTGCTGTCGATTCAGGCCGAAGTACGCCGCTTTGACTCTTTGCCGGGGCAATATGCGTTAGAGGAGGTGGTGTGGAGCCTTGAGCTGCGCGGTAATGGCCAGGGACGTCGCACACTGACCTGCGCCACCCAGATTCGCCAACCTGCCGGGGTTGAATTGAAAAGCCTGGTGTTGGCCCATCAACACTTGATTGATCTGTTGGCGAAAACTATCGCCGATACCGCAAATGGCTGGACTAAAGACGCAGCCCTTAAATGCCCATCAGGTAACGTATAAGGCTTGGCGTTGGGATCGCCGAGCTGAATTCCAGGCAAAAAAAAGCCCGCTCAATGAGCGGGCTTTCTGTGGTGACCTGGCGTTCAGCGTTCCAGGTGACCGAATATGGCGCAGCGGACGGGACTCGAACCCGCGACCCCCGGCGTGACAGGCCGGTATTCTAACCGACTGAACTACCGCTGCGCGTAACACATGAAGCGAATGGTGGGTGATGACGGGATCGAACCGCCGACCCTCTGCTTGTAAGGCAGATGCTCTCCCAGCTGAGCTAATCACCCTTCGTTTCGGTGTGGCGCGCATTCTACGGAGCGACCCAAGGTCTGGCAAGCACTTTCTTAAATCTTTTTTTTCAGCCCTTCCAATGGCTTAGGCAGGGTTGGCCTCAGCCGCTATCAAGACAATAATGCCCCCCTTTGTATAAAGGAGAGACTCACCCCATGTGGTTCAAGAACCTGCTTATCTATCGCCTGACCCAAGATCTGCCTGTTGATGCCGAGGCGTTGGAAACTGCAATGGCCACCAAACTGGCGCGCCCTTGTGCAAGCCAGGAGTTGACCACTTACGGTTTCGTCGCGCCTTTCGGTAAAGGCGAAGACGCTCCCCTGGTTCACGTCAGCGGTGACTTCCTGCTGATCGCTGCGCGCAAGGAAGAACGCATCCTGCCGGGTAGCGTGGTGCGTGACGCACTGAAAGAGAAAGTCGAAGAGATCGAAGCCGAGCAAATGCGCAAGGTCTATAAAAAGGAGCGGGACCAGATCAAGGATGAAATCATCCAGGCCTTCCTGCCGCGCGCGTTTATCCGTCGCTCGTCGACCTTCGCCGCGATCGCGCCGAAACAGGGCCTGATCCTCGTCAACTCGGCCAGCCCGAAACGCGCCGAAGACCTGCTGTCGACCCTGCGCGAAGTGATCGGCACCCTGCCGGTGCGCCCACTCACCGTGAAAACCGCGCCAACCGCGATCATGACCGACTGGGTCACCACCCAGAAACCGGCCGATGACTTCTTCGTCCTCGACGAATGCGAACTGCGCGACACCCACGAAGACGGCGGCATCGTGCGCTGCAAGCGCCAGGACCTGACCGGCGAAGAAATCCAGCTGCACCTGACCACCGGCAAAGTGGTGACCCAACTGTCGCTGGCCTGGCAGGACAAGCTGTCCTTCATGCTCGACGACAAGATGACCGTCAAGCGCCTGAAGTTCGAAGACCTGCTGCAGGACCAGGCTGAACAGGACGGCGGCGACGAAGCGCTGGGCCAACTGGACGCCAGCTTTACCCTGATGATGCTGACCTTCGGCGAATTCCTGCCGGCGCTGATCGAAGCACTGGGCGGCGAAGAGACCCCACAAGGCATCTAAGCCTTGTGAAGAACAAATTGTGGGAGGGGCGGTGCGACGATTCGACTTGCTCCCGATTGCGGTGTGTCGGTCAACATATTCACTGGCTGATTCACCGCAATCGGGGGCAAGTCGAATCGTCGCACCGCCCCTCCCACATTTGATCCCATTAGCAATTCAAACATCGAACAATAAAGGACCTCCCCATGCGCGCACTCGCCGCCTTGAGTCGCTTCGTCGGCAATACCTTTGCCTACTGGGTGCTGATCTTTGCCGTGCTGGCCTTCGTCGAACCCGGCTGGTTCATCGGCCTGAAAAGCGCCATCGTCCCGCTGTTGGGCCTGGTGATGTTCGGCATGGGGCTGACCCTCAAACTCGAAGACTTCGCCGAAGTCGCCCGCCATCCGTGGCGTGTGGCCCTGGGCGTGGTCGCGCACTTTGTAATCATGCCGGGCGTGGCCTGGTTGCTGTGCCAGGCCTTCAACCTACCGCCCGAAATTGCCGTCGGGGTGATCCTGGTCGGCTGCTGCCCAAGCGGCACCTCGTCCAACGTGATGACCTGGCTGGCCCGTGGCGAACATCA
>NZ_JAKNRV010000275.1:0-7094 GCF_023072625.1 Pseudomonas emilianonis | reverse complement strand
GTTGTGCCGATTCCCGTGCGTCGATCAGCTTGGGCGCATAGATGAACAGTGGAATCTGATAGTTGGTAATAGGCAGGTCTTCCTTGCCCGCACTGCCGGCGGTGTGGTCGGCGACGAAGACGAAGATCCAGCAACAGGCTGCGCGTATTCAGGCGCAGGCCGTGGCGAGCCAGATCATGCCACTGGGCAACATCACCCAGATGACCCAGCAGGAACGCGATCTGATCGGCACCTGGATCAATCAGGGGGCGCGCACGAATTAACGGATGAGCGCATGACTAACCTGTGGGCGGGGGCTTGCTCCCGATGGCGGCGATTCAGTCACTGATACGTTGAATGACACACCGCAATCGGGAGCAAGCCCCCTCCCACATCCGGCCTGCGTTGTCGCTGAATGTACTGTTCAACATCCTCGCGGCTCTGAACGACCCGCCGTCGCCCACGCGCATTGATTCCTTCGTTCCAGAAAAACAATAAAGAACAGGAACCCCAACATGCATGCCATCCAACGGGGAACAGCCACACGCCGTGCCCCATTCTCGCCCCGCACGCGCTCTAACAGCGCACTTGAGCCAAGGCTTTGGAGCCAGTATTCTCCGCGCCCGCTCGAATCGACTCAAAAAAAAACAGCGAATACAAAAGCTGACTATAAGGCCAACTTATCCCGGCCTGCGGTCTGCGGCCCAAGTGCGCAAAAGTCCCCTGAGTTCGACTGCATCCGTTGCCGTCGACGACATTTTTTTGGGTTTTTTAGCACCTTGGCGCAGCTCTTGCTAAAGCATCAAAGCTGACCGAACAGACGATTTTTTCAGCGAACCAAAAGGCGCCACACCAGAGCGCCGACATAGAAGAAAAACCATAAAACTTTAACTCGGGAGCAACCGAATGAAACCTATGTTCAAAGGCCTGATGCTGGCAGGAACCCTGCTGGCTGGTGGCCAAGCTGTGGCCGGTGACCTGTTGCAGTGGCAGAACAACAGCCTGACGTACCTGTGGGGCAAAAACTTTACCGTCAACCCGCAGATCCAACAGACCGTCACGTTTGAACACGCCGATGCGTGGAAGTACGGCGACAACTTCTTCTTCCTCGACCGCATCTTTTACAACGGTAAGGAAGACGGCAACGTCGGCCCCAGTACTTACTACGGCGAGTTCAGCCCACGCCTGTCGTTCGGCAAGATTTTCGACAAAGACTTATCCTTCGGCCCGATCAAAGATGTATTGCTGGCGTTCACTTATGAGTTCGGCGAAGGCGATAACGAATCGTACCTGGTGGGCCCGGGCTTCGACCTGAACATCCCCGGTTTCGACTACTTCCAGTTGAACTTCTATCAGCGCCAG
Organism: Pseudomonas emilianonis; assembly: GCF_023072625.1. NCBI lineage: Bacteria > Pseudomonadati > Pseudomonadota > Gammaproteobacteria > Pseudomonadales > Pseudomonadaceae > Pseudomonas > Pseudomonas emilianonis. Next base: position 5,753 of record NZ_JAKNRV010000275.1, on the reverse strand, counting down.
ACCGAAGGCAATCGCGCAGGCGACGGCGTATGGCAGATCACCCCGGTGTGGTCGTACACCCTCCCGGTGGGCAACTCCAACATCCTCATCGACGGCTATATGGATTGGGTGGTGGACAACGACAAGAATGCCCGCGGCACTTATCACGCCAACCTGCACTTCAACCCGCAGGTCAAATATGACCTGGGCAAGGCGATGAACTGGGGCGAGAAACAGCTGTATGTCGGTTTTGAATATGACTACTGGAAGAACAAGTACGGGATCGAAGATTCCGGCGCGTTCAAGACCACTCAGGATACGGCGAGCTTCCTGGTCAAATACCACTTCTGATTGAACACCGCGGATTCATGTGGGAGGGGGGCTTGCCTCCTCCCACCTTCAGATCGGTAACAGGCCCAGGAACCGCGTTATTTCCTCGCGCTTGGCCAGGGCATCACTGCGCCCCAACTCGATCAATTCGCTGCAATACCCCGCCTCGAACAGCAAATAACTGAGCACCCCCGCCCCGCTGGTCTTGGTCGCACCCGGCCCCCGCAGGAACAGACGCAACGCCGCCGGCAATTCCTGCCGATGCCGCGCCGCAATTTCATCGATCGGCTGACTCGGCGCAATCACCAGCACGTCCACCGGCGCCAGGCCCTGGGCCACACTGTCGACCGGCTGGAAATGGCTGAACTGGTTCAAGCGCTCCAGCAATTCGATATCACTTTCCAGGCTGTCAATGAACGTGCTGTTGAGCATGTGCCCACCGATCTGCGCCAGGGTCGGCTGCTGGCCAGTGTAGGCACGCTGCAACGAGTGTTCATGCTCGACGCCGCGCGGGTTGCCGCTGACGCCCACCACCAGCACGCGGTTGGCGCCCAGGTGCAAGGCCGGGCTGATAGGCGCCGATTGCCGCACGGCGCCATCGCCGAAATACTCATGTTTGAGTTTGACCGGGGCAAACAGCAAGGGAATCGCCGAACTGGCCAACAGGTGTTCAACCGTGAGTTGGGTGGGCACACCGATACGCCGATGGCGCAACCAGGCATCGATGGTGCCGCCGCCCTGGTAGAAAGTCACCGCTTGCCCGGATTCGTAACCGAAGGCCGTGACCGCCACCGCCTTCAGGTGTTTGTCGCGGATGGCTTCGTCAATGCCGTCCAGGTGCAGTTTGTCGTGCAACAAATCGCGCAGCGGCGAGCTGTTGAGCAGCGCCACCGGCACCTGGGCGCCCAGGCCGAGCAGGCTGTGGAAACAGAAGCGACCGGCCTGGTGAATCACCCCCGGCCAGTCGCTGCGTAGCACCAGGTGGCTGCGAAACCCCTGCCAGAACGCCGTCAGACGCTCGATCGCCGCAGTGAAGTCCATGGCGCCGCTGGCCAGGCTCACCGCGTTGATCGCGCCGGCCGATGTACCGACGATCACCGGAAACGGATTGGCCGCGCCCGGCGGCAACAACTCGGCAATCGCCGCCAGTACTCCCACCTGATACGCCGCTCGCGCCCCGCCGCCGGAAAGAATCAAGCCTGTGACCGGTTCAGCTTGGCGCATCGCATTACTCCATGGGGGGGGGAAAGCAGGTCTTATCGACGGCGTTTTTCGTACAGTTTGGGCTCGCCCGGCGGCCGGCTCTTGAAGCGGCGATGGGTCCACAGGTATTGCTCGGGGCATTCGCGCACCGAGGTTTCGACCCACTGGTTGATCCGCAGGCAATCGATCTCATCGCTCTCGCCGGGAAAATCAGTCAACGGTGGGTGGATCACCAGGCGGTAACCGCTGCCGTCGGCCAGGCGTTCCTGGGTAAACGGCACCACCAGCGCCTTGCCCAGGCGGGCGAACTTGCTGGTGGCGGGCACGGTGGCGGCCTGGATGCCGAACAGCGGCACGAAGATACTTTGCTTGGCGCCGTAGTCCTGGTCCGGTGCGTACCAGATCGCCCGGCCGGCGCGCAGCAGCTTGAGCATGCCGCGCACGTCTTCACGCTCCACGGCCAGGGAGTCGAGGTTGTGGCGCTCGCGGCCACGGCGCTGGATAAAGTCAAACAGCGGGTTGCCGTGCTCGCGGTACATGCCGTCGATGGTGTGCTTTTGCCCGAGCAGGGCCGCGCCGATTTCCAGGGTGGTGAAATGCAGGGCCATGAGGATCACGCCCTTGCCGTCCAACTGGGCCTGCTTGAGGTGCTCCAGGCCTTCGACGTGGGCCAGCCGCGCCAGACGCTGGCGCGACCACCACCAGCTCATGGCCATTTCAAAGAAGGCGATGCCGGTGGAGGCGAAGTTTTCCTTGAGCAAGTGTTTACGCGCTTGCGCGGACTTTTCCGGGAAGCACAACTCCAGGTTGCGCGCGGCGATGCGGCGCCGTTCGCCAGCCACGCGGTACATGCCGGCACCCAGCAGGCGACCAATGGTCAGCAGCGCACGGTACGGCAATTGAGTGACCAGCCACAGCAGGCCGAGTCCCAGCCATAACAGCCAAAATCGCGGATGAAAAAATACAGCTCGAAAACGCGGGCGATCCATTACAGATTCCGGTAAAGACATGGGCCGCGCATTCTACAACGGTTCGACTCGGCTTGCGGCCAGTGGTTGTTCTCGTTATAAGTCTCGACACTTTTCGTGACAAGCCGCTTTTGCCGACCATGAGCCAAACCGAACCGCTAGACCAAGATCCCGTGTTCCAGCTGAAAGGCAGCATGCTCGCCATTACCGTGCTGGAATTGGCCCGCAATGACCTCGACGCACTGGACCGCCAGCTCGCCGCCAAGGTCGCCCTGGCGCCGAATTTCTTCAACAATGCCCCACTGGTGCTGGCCCTGGACAAACTGCCAGCCGGCGAAGGCACGATCGACCTGCCGGGCCTGATGCGCGTTTGCCGCTCCCATGGCCTGCGCACCCTGGCGATTCGTGCCAACCGTATCGAAGACATTGCCGCAGCCATCGCAATTGAATTGCCAGTACTGCCACCGTCGGGTGCCCGCGAGCGTCCGCTCGATCCGTTGGCCGGTGAAGTGAAGAAAAAACCGGAAAAACCACCGGAGCCTACGGTCAAACCGACCAAGATCATCACCTCCCCCGTGCGCGGCGGGCAGCAGATTTACGCCCAGGGCGGCGACCTGGTGGTGATCGCGTCGGTCAGTCCGGGCGCGGAACTTCTGGCCGATGGCAACATCCATGTATACGGCCCCATGCGCGGGCGTGCCCTCGCCGGCATCAAGGGTGATACCAAGGCGCGTATTTTTTGCCAGCAATTGACCGCTGAGCTGGTGTCGATCGCGGGCCAGTACAAGGTTTCAGAAGACTTGCGCCGTGACCCGCTGTGGGGCGCAGCGGTACAAGTCAGCCTGTCGGGTGATGTGTTGAACATCATCCGTCTTTAACGGATACTGCCGCATTTTCCAAGCATCTCTAGACTCTGATAGCACAGCGAAACCGGCAAGACTTGCGTAGGACTCATTTGAAGTTGGCGTTTCCCTGCGGAAACCACATCTTTTCCCTACAAAGGCTGTCCGCCTGCAGCGAGTTCCAAGAGATGTTTTTCAGGGACTGAAAGTCCTTTTTCCTTAGGGGTGAAACACCTTGGCCAAGATTCTCGTGGTTACATCCGGCAAGGGTGGTGTGGGTAAGACCACCACCAGCGCCGCTATCGGTACCGGCCTCGCTCTGCGCGGCCACAAGACAGTCATCGTCGACTTCGACGTCGGTTTGCGTAACCTCGACCTGATCATGGGCTGCGAACGCCGCGTGGTGTACGACTTCGTCAACGTGGTCAACGGCGAAGCCAACCTGCAACAGGCCCTGATCAAGGACAAGCGCCTTGAGAACCTGTACGTACTGGCCGCCAGCCAGACCCGCGACAAAGAAGCGTTGACCAAGGAAGGCGTGGGCAAAGTCCTCGCTGAACTGAAGGAAACCTTCGAATACGTGGTGTGCGACTCCCCGGCCGGTATCGAAACCGGTGCTCACCTGGCGATGTACTTCGCCGATGAAGCCATCGTGGTAACCAACCCGGAAGTCTCCTCGGTACGTGACTCGGACCGCATGCTCGGCCTGCTGGCCAGCAAGTCCAAGCGCGCCGAAGACGGCCAGGAGCCGATCAAGGAGCACCTGCTGCTGACCCGCTACAACCCGGAGCGCGTCAGCAAAGGCGAAATGCTCGGCGTTGAAGACGTCAAGGACATCCTGGCCGTGACCCTACTGGGCGTGATTCCAGAATCGCAAGCCGTACTGAAAGCCTCCAACCAAGGCGTACCGGTAATTCTCGACGACCAGAGCGACGCCGGCCAGGCGTACAGCGATGCCGTCGATCGCTTGCTGGGCAAAACCGTGGAACATCGCTTCCTCGATGTACAGAAGAAGGGATTCTTCGAGCGTATCTTTGGAGGCAACTAAATAATGAAATTTCTCGACTTCTTTCGCGCAAACAAAAAGCCAAGTACCGCGTCGGTAGCGAAAGAGCGTCTACAGATCATCGTGGCGCACGAACGCGGCCAACGCAGCACGCCGGACTACCTGCCAGCCTTGCAGAAGGAACTGGTCGAAGTGATCCGCAAGTACGTCAATATCGGCAACGACGACGTGCATGTCGCCCTGGAAAACGACGGCAGTTGCTCGATTCTGGAACTCAATATCACCCTGCCTGATCGTTGATCGAACGGGCGGTCGCCACGGCGGCTCCGTCACCTTGATCCCTTTGCGGGAGCTGGGTGGTCGAGCCGCCGTTGGCGTTTGTTACGAGGCTGTTTAATGCCGTTGTCCAACATCCATATCCTCTACCAGGACGACGCTGTCCTGGTGGTGAACAAGCCGACTTTGCTGCTCTCGGTGCCTGGCCGCGCCGACGACAACAAGGACTGCCTGATCACCCGCCTGCAGGAAAACGGCTACCCAGAGGCCAGAATCGTCCATCGACTGGATTGGGAAACCTCGGGGATCATCCTGCTCGCGCGGGACGCCGATACCCATCGCGAACTGTCCCGCCAGTTTCATGACCGCGAAACCGAAAAGGCCTACACCGCCCTGGCTTGGGGTCAACCGGAACTGGACAGCGGCAGCATCGACCTGCCCCTGCGCTACGATCCGCCGACCAAGCCACGCCATGTGGTCGACCACGAGTTCGGCAAGCACGCGCTGACCTTCTGGAAGGTGCTGGAACGTTGCGGTGACTGGTGCCGCGTGGAGCTGACGCCAATCACCGGGCGCTCGCACCAGTTGCGCGTGCATATGTTGTCGATCGGCCACCCGCTGCTCGGTGATGGCTTGTACGCCCATGAACAAGCCCTGGCCGCCTGGCCGCGCCTATGCCTGCACGCGAGCATGCTGAGCTTCACCCACCCGCAAAGCGGCGAGCGGCTGCGCTTCGAGTGCCCGGCCCCCTTCTAAAGCTGTAAACACCGTCAAATGTGGGAGGGGATTGCAGTGGGTCAGTGAACAAATACAGTGACTGACACGCCGCCATCGGGGGCAAGCCCCTCCTACATTTGTGCTGTGCACTTCTCGCCATCGAACGGTAAACTCCGCGCATTGCTGTCTGGAGCTATTTATGCGCGAAGCGTTGAATCAAGGCCTGATCGACTTCCTCAAGGCCTCCCCTACTCCCTTTCATGCCACGGCTGCCCTGGCCCAGCGTCTCGAAGCGGCCGGTTACCAGCGTCTCGACGAGCGCGATACCTGGACCACCGAGGCCAACGGTCGCTATTACGTGACCCGCAACGACTCCGCGATCATCGCCTTCAAGCTCGGCCGCCACTCGCCGCTGCAGGGCGGCATCCGCCT
>NZ_JAKNRV010000274.1:0-7095 GCF_023072625.1 Pseudomonas emilianonis | reverse complement strand
CGCAGCATGTCGCGCACCATGAAGGCGGCTTGGGGTGTCAGCAGCGCTGGGCCGCTGGCCTGGGGCTGTTCCTGCACATAGCGTAAGGGCCGCAGGTGTCCGTCGCCGGCCAGCATCAGATACAGCCGCGCCAGCTCTTCGGGCGTCATCTCGCCGCCGCCGAGGGCCAGGGCCAGGCCGTAATGGCTTTCACCGCGCAGGCCCTTGATGCCGGCGCGTTGCAACAAGCCGTATAACGAGGGCGACTTCACCTGGCTGGCCAGCCACACGGCCGGGATATTGCGGCTACGGATCAACGCATCGCGCGCCGTCAGTGGCCCGACAAAACTGCCGTCGAAATTCTCCGGTTGGAAGTAGCCGAAGTTACTGGGTAAATCCTTGAGGATGCTCATGGGGTGGATCACCCCTTGGTCCAGCGCCAGCCCATAGAGGAACGGCTTGAGCGTCGACCCCGGCGAACGCCGCGCCAGCACGCCATTGACCTGGCCATGGATGCCTGTGGATAAGTAATCCGCCGAGCCCACCAGCGCCTTGACGCTCTGGTCGCGGCTGTCGATCAGGATCGCCGTGGCGTTTTCCACCCCGGTACCGCGCCGCTCGGCGATAAAGCCGCTGATCATGCGTTCGAGCAATTGTTGCAAGGGCAGGTTGAGGGTGCTGTTCAACTCGTTACCCGCCTGGGACGCGAGCAACTGTTCGCTCAAGTGTGGCGCCAGAAACGGGATCTGCTGGCGGTTGCGCGCCTCAATGGGCAAGTCCAGCAGGCTGTCGTTGCGCGGGTCCTGTGGATAAGTTGCGCGCCAGTCGTTCATCAAGCGCAGCCGTGCGTTTTGCAGCGAGGGCCCGAAGCGCGCACGCCGCCCTGGCTGCTGGGGGATCACCGCGAGTGCCAGCGCTTCGGACAACGACAACTGCTCCGCCGACTTGCCGAAGTAGATGCGACTCGCCGCCTCGGCGCCTTCGATATTGCCGCCCATGGGCGCCAGGTTCAGGTAGGCCTCAAGGATGTCGTGCTTGCTGTAACGCGCCTCCAGCCACAGCGCCAGGGCCATCTGTTGCAGCTTGCCCGGCACCTGGCGGGTGTTAAGGTCCCACAGGCGCCGCGCCAGTTGCATGCTCAGCGTCGAGCCGCCCTGGCGCTGGCCGCCGCTGTAAGTGGCCATGGCCGCCCGCAGCAACGCCGGGGGATTGATCCCCGGGTGCCAGTAGAAATTACGGTCTTCCTTGAGCAGCAAGGCCTCGATCAATGACGGAGAAAACCGCTCCAGCGGTAGCCATAAGCGATATTGCCCGTCATCTGCCAAAGTCATGCGCAACAGCGAGCCATCGTCGGCCAGCACCACCCTCGACGATGTCACCGCCTGTTCCAGCGGGGCATGCGGCCACAGCCGCAGCCCCGCCAGCAGTACCGCCGCTGCCAGCAGCGGCGTCAGGCGCTTAAGGCTTGGTAATTTCAAGCTGGCCTACTTTGCCGCGCCCTTGCAGGGTGGTTTCGTACATGCCTTCGGCGTAGGCCGGTGGCGTATTGAAGGTGCCTGCGTTGGTGGCGCGCACGCGGTACACGAAAGTGCCTACGTCACGCAGCGCGGTGCCGTACAACACCACCCGATCATCGCGCACGTCCACGTAGTCCGGCTGCCAGTTGCTCAGTTTGGTTTCGCCGATCGGCGCTTGCCAGGCGTCAGACGGTTCGCTGTCTTCTACGTATTCAGCTTCCTCGCCTTCACTGTCATCGGTGCTGGCGGCTTCCGGCTCCGGCGGCAAGTTATACACAGGCTCGACGCCACCGGGCAGCAGGTCGACCACCGCCACTTGCTGGACTTGATCGCGGTCGGTCGCTCTCAGGCGCAGGCGCACCAGGAACTCATCGCCCACCGCGACTTTGCTCACCGGCTCGCCGTTGAGGTCGAGGTACTCGTGGATGATTTCCAGGCCATTGTTGATCGGCTTGAGCTTGGCGCCTTTATCAAAGCCGGCTTCGCTGAGCATGTAGAACGCTGCCGGGCCGTCGGATTTTTCCATCAGCAACTTTTGCGTGGCGCCAGGCACGGCGGCGCGCGGCGGCTGGCCGGCCATCTCCAGCAGTTGTTGCTGCTTGTCGCCCAGCCACGCGCTGGCTTTGAGGGTCATGTCGCTTTGCGCACGCTGGCCATAGTTGTCCAGGGCGCGCAGTAACAGCGCCGCCGACAGCGAGTTGTAACGTTGCTCGTTAAGGCGCTTGCCGAGTTTATCCAGCAACGCTGTCGGCACATCGTCCAGCAGCTCGGGGAAGTGCCGCGCCAGCAGGTGCAGGTGTTCGGCGTCATGTACCAACGGGTCGTAATACAGGCCGTCGCTGTTCCACTTATCCACAAGCGAACGCCATGGGATCTTACGGAACAGCGTATCGGCCTGGCGATCCTGCTTGAGCAGCTTGTAGCTGGCGGCCAGGTAGGCGGCGCCCAGGTCGTTCTGCCAAGTGTCTTTGAAGTAGCTCTCGTAGCGCTCACGGATGTCGCTCAACGCGCCGCTCACCAGAATTCCCTGACGGCTCAGCAGGTAACTGGCGTAGGCGCGGTTGCGCAATTCCGACAGGCCTTCGCTCGGGCCGTTGGCCAGGTCCGTCAGATAAGTATTGGCCCGTACCAGCAGATCTTCCGGCACCGGCAGCCCGCGTTCCTTGGCTTCGATCAGGAAGTCGGTGGCGTACAGGCTGGCATACGGGGCCACGTCCGGGTTGGCTGCCCACAAGCCGAAACCGCCGGCCTGGTTCTGGCGCTGGCGCAACATCCGCACCGCGCTGGCGAAGGCTTGTTCGGCCTCGGGCGCGTTGCCACCCCAGATCAACGCCGGCATGGCCTTGGACACCAACTGCTCGGTGCAGGCGTAGCCGTAGTCATCCAGGTAATGCTTGAGGCCGTTGGCCCACACCAGCGGCGACGCCGCCACACCCAATTGCACATCGCGCAGTTGGCTGAACAGTTCGCGAGTGGGCTTGAGCTCTTTGCTGGCGCTGTCGAAACGGCCCAGGCTCAAGGCCACGCGATGTTCGCTCAGGGGGCGGATCGAGGTGGTTTCTGCCACCTGAATGCGCTTGCCGTTCGGCAACACGGCGATAAAGCGCAGATCCGCCGAGCCGAGGGTGTCGCCGACCTTGATCTTGAACTCGGCGGTGCCTTCCTTGCGCGGTTGCAGTGACAAGGTGCTGCCTTTGTCGCCCTGCACGTTGAGGCCGTCGCTGGTCTGCACTTCAAACTTCACATCCGCCGCCGCATCGAGGTTGCTGAACACCCCGGCGCTCACGTTGAACACGTCCCCCGGCGCCACGAAAGCCGGTACGTTTGGCGTGATCACGAGCGGTCCGCGGACCTCGATTGTGGCCTCGCTGACGCCCACGCTGTCGGCATCCACCGCCACCGCGAACAGGTGCAGCTTGCCGTTAAAACTGTCGGGCACCTGGTAATGCAGCACGGTGTCGCCGGCCGGCAAGTCCACCAGCCCGGACCACCAGGCCACGGGCGGCTGATGTTTACGCTTGAACGGGTTGAGGTGATTGGCCAGCGCGCCTTCGGTATCACCACCGGGCGCTGCCCCACTGAGCAGACGGCTGAATTCCGGTAGGATCAGGTCAAGAATCTGACTGGTGCCGACTTCAAGCGCACGCTTCTGGAAGAAGAAGCCCAACGGGTCCGGCGTCTGGTAGCGCGCCACTTGCAGGATGCCTTCGTCCACCGCATACACCACCGCACGGCCCGGGCGGTCGGCGTTGACCTTGATATCCAGGGTCTGCCCCGGTTCGATCTGCGCCGGGCCGTCAACCTTCAATGGCATGCGCCGCGCATCCAGGTTGATGCTGAACGGCACCACGCCATAGGACAGTGGGCTCATGTAGACCTCGGACGAACCGATGTCCCGCACGAACTGCACGTTGACGTAGGCATTGCCCTCAAGCCCTGCGGGCACGCGGATATGTTGCACGCTGTTGGTGCTGTCGGCCTTGAACCACTGCTGGGTGTAGACCTTGTCGCGCTCGATGGTAATCAGGCCCGCCCCGGTGTACGGCGCGCGGACACTGATAGCGATCTCATCCCCCGTCGCGTAACTGTGTTTATCCAGGCGCAGTTGCAGCTCGGCGTTGCGCTCCAGGGAGCGCGAAGTGTTGCCGCGCCCGGCCACGCTGTAGTCGATCTGGTTCAGCAGCTTGCCGTTGGCGTCTTTGAGTTGCAGGGTGAAATCGCCGGGAGTGGCGGTGTTCAGGGGTTGCTTGGCGCCGTCTTTGGTCATCACCAGCGGCGAGGCGGGCTGGCTGATGTTTTTGATCCGCGATTCATATTTGTAGGTGCCGTTGGACTGTTTCACCAGCACCGAGACGTAGCGGTGCTCGACCACTTCGCTGGTCAGGCCATCCACCGCCAGCGGTGTGAGATCCGGTGCGACGGCCAACCATTGCACCTGGCGTGGGGCGTCCTTGGCGACATACGACAGCGAGTCCTGACTTTTCACACCCACCAGGTAGGGCGCAGACGACACCAGCAACGCACTTTGCGCCGCCACATTGCGCCCGCCTTCGGCCTCGAACACCTGGGTCATCACCTGCAGGCGGTAAGTACTGTTGGCGAAGCGCTGCAGGTTGAGGTCGAGCACGGCTTGGCCGTTGTCATCGACGGTGGTCTCGGCGAGGTCTTCGGTGCTGGCCTCTTCCAGCGTGTCGTTGAGGCGGAAGCGGTAATCGGGGTAACGCTCAAATGCCGCGAGCGTCGGGCTCAGGGACATCTTCGCCGTCACGCGCCGGCCGGACGCCGGGGCGCCGAACAGGTGCATTGCGGTGACTTTGGCCAGCACCTGGTCCGGTGCAATCCAGCCCTGCACCGGCGTGTCGTGCAGGCTCAGGCTGACCTTCATGCGGTCCGGCTCGAAGTCGCGGACCTTGAAGCTGACGCTGCCCAGGTCGGTGCGGGTCTGTTTCTCGCCGAGCAGTTGCAAGGTCGCGGTGTAATCCCCGGCGGGGGCCACTTCGCTGTTGGGGAAATCAAAGGTTTCAAAACCGCTGGCGGACAGCTTCAGCGGCTGGCGAATCACTTCCAGGCCGCGCGGGTCGGTGATTTGCAGCTCCACCGGCAGGCCTTGCAGGGCGCCTTTCCAGTTGCCGCTGCGCACGATCATGCCCAGGTGCGCGGTTTCGCCGGGCCGGTACAGGCCACGGTCGGTGAACAGGTAGGCGCTGAGGCGATCGATCGCACCGTCTTCTTGCAAACCGCCTACGTCAAAGCGCGACAAATCCAGCTGCTGGGACTGACGGGCAATCGGCAGGAAAGATTGGTCATTGCCGCGACTGACCACATACATCAGCGGCGTTTTCTCACGGCGCAGTTCATCGAGTTTGGCGAAATGCGCGTGGCCTTCGGCGTCGGTGTGGCCGCTGGCGACCGGCAAACCGTTACGGCCGATGATGTCGACTTGCGCGTCGACCACCGGCGAACCGTTGCCGATGGACTGCACATACACGTCATGGCTGCCGTCGCTGGAGCGCTTGGCGATGATCCCGAGGTCCGTCACCACGATAAAGCGCAGGTCGCTGGTGCTGCTGCGGGAGTAGTCGAATGTGCGCTCGGCCGGGTCGTCCTGAGGGCTGAGCCTGAGTACGAAAATACCGCGCCGGCCGCCGTTGGCGCTCAGGTAGCGGCTGAGGTCGACGTTGTCGTAGACAGTTTTCGCCGGGTCGTTGGACGACAGCGGAATATCCAGTGACTGACGCTCGACCATGCGGTCGAAGTACTCATTGCCGAAGTTCGGCTGCGCAAAGCTGCCGCTGCTCTGGTCCACCAAATGTTGCAACTGGTTGGGCAGCAGGCGAGCAATTTCCACATGGGCACCGGGCACGCCACGGGCCATGAAGCCCAGGCGTTTTTCGCCGGTGAGGCTGAGCAAGGCGCCGTCAGACAGGAACTGCAGCGTGCGCGGATAGGCCGGCATGATGATCAGCGACGCCGTAGGGTTTTTCGCCAGGTAGCCGCCAATGGCTTCCAGGTTGGCGGGCACGCGCACATACAGCGCACGACCGGCCGGGGCCTTGAACTTGAACGCGTGCAGGGTGTTGAGCGGTTCGACGCTGGGCACGTGGGTCAGGTTGACCTTGGTGCTACGGGCCAACAGGGCATCGTCGATGTCGTTGCTGTTATAGGGGCGCGTGTCGTCCTCAGCTTTTTCCGGCAACAGCCACGCCTGGACCTTACCGGCGATGGTGTCATCGGCCACGGCGCTGGAGCTGCTGAACATCAACACCGGCTCGGGTTCGCCGCGTTCGTTGTCGACAAAGCTCACTTCGGCAGCGGTAAACGTCAGGCGGTAGCGGCCGGGCACGGTGACTTCGGCCACCAATGGCGCGTTGCTGGCGTTGCCACCGTCACGGGCTTTGATGCCTTCGTCGAGCTTGGCGCTGACGGGCGTGCTTTCCAGTGGGGTGGCCAGGGCGGCGGAGCGGACATAGGCGTTGAGCTTGGTCTCGTCGAAGGTGATTTCCGGGCGATTGGGTAATTGGGCGTCGCGGTAGGCGAGGCCTTTGCCGAGAATGATCGAAACCCGCTTGCGCAGGCTTTCTTCGTCGACCGGGTGGGAAAAGCGGAAAGTCGCCACCAGTTGTTTCAGCGTCGGGTTGGACGGGTCCTGATACAACTCGTTCTGCGAAAGGTTGGCGCGAAACGGCTGGGTGGAGAACTGGCCGCTGTACTCGTTGAGCAACACGCCGTCGGCGAGCAGGTTTTTCTTCGCCAAATCGAAGGTGTAATGGGCGTCGATGGGCCAGTCTTTTTCCGGAGTGAACAGCAACGTGTGGTCATCGGACCAGCGCCAGGCACCGGCCACAGCGGGTTTAAGGGTAATGCCTGCGGTGACCGGCTTGCCTATCGCCGCCAAGGGGGCGACGGACTCGGCAAAACGCACCTGCAGGTTATCCACAACGACGGGTTGCTGGGTGTAGTCAGTCAGGTTGGGTTTGTGCAGCGAATAACCCACGGTGTGCGGCTGCGGCAGGTTGGAGTACCAATGCCAGCCATAGAACCCGGCGGCGGCCAGCAGCACCAGGCCCAACACCCCGGCACCGGCCTGGCGCGGGTAAGC
>NZ_JAKNRV010000273.1:0-7102 GCF_023072625.1 Pseudomonas emilianonis | reverse complement strand
GATGCAGCGGGCTCATGGCGTTGTACAAATGCGTGAAGCTGGTGGCGCCGGCGGCGAGGGCGGCGACGCCTTCTTCATAGCTGCCCAGGGTGTGGCCGATCTGCATGCGCACGCCGCGTGTACTGAGGGCGCGGATCAGGCCGTCATGCCCGGCGATTTCCGGGGCGATGGTGATCACCCGGATCGGCGCCAGGCGCAGGTAGGTTTCCACTTCTTCCATCAATGCGGTGTGGGCGAAGTTGGGTTGTGCGCCGAGTTTGCCGGGATTGATGTAGGGCCCTTCCAGGTGCACGCCAAGGACCCGGGCGCTGCCGCTCAGGCGCTGCGCGCAGAAACTGCCGAGCTGGCCGAGCACGCTGGAGATCTCATCCACCGGCGCGGTCATGGTGGTGGCCAGCAGCGAGGTGGTGCCGAAGCGCACGTGGGTGCGGGTGATGGTTTCGAAGGCGTCGGCACCTTCCATGATGTCTTTGCCGCCGCCGCCGTGGACGTGCAGGTCGATAAACCCCGGCAGCAGGTAGGGCAAGTCGTTGTCGGCCGGGTTGCAAGGCACGCCTTCGATGGCGATCACTTTGCCGTGCTCGTGCGCGAGGCAGCCGCGAATCCAGCCATGGGGCGTGAGGATATTGTCTTCGGACATGGGCAGTTCTCTGAGGCCGCGGTGCGCGGCAAAGGCCTATCGCCGCAGCTCTGCGACAAAGTCGTAGTAGTCGTTGCGACAGTAGGTGTCGGTGATTTCGATCGGGGTGTTGTCGGCGGTGTAGCCGACGCGGGTCATCAGCAGCATGGCGGTGCCGGGGGCGATGCCGACCAGTGCGGCGAACTCGTCCGAGGCGTTGATCGCCTGGATATGCTGCAGGGCGCGCACGATGGGTTTGCCGATGCCCTCCAGGTACTCGTAGAGGGAGTGGCCGATGGCTTGCGGTTGCGGCAGCACTGAGGCGGGCATGGCGGTCATTTCGATTGCCATCACCGTGTCGTCGGCTTTGCGCAGGCGTTTGAGGCGCGTCACCTTGTCGGTCGGCGACAGGCCCAGGCGGATCAGTTCTTCATGGGTCGGCGCGCTGATGTCGCGTTCCAGCCACTGGGAGCTGGGCACAAACCCCTTGAGTCGCAGCATCTCGCTGAACCCCGACAGGCGCGACAGCGGCTGTTCCAGGCGTGGGGTGATAAAGGTGCCGGAGCCTTGGCTGCGACGGATCAGGCCTTGGGCAAGCAAGACTTCCAGTGCTTTGCGGGCGGTGACGCGCGAAAGGCTCAACTGCTCGCTGAGGGCGCGTTCCGACGGCAGGGCCTGTTCGGATTTCCACTGGCCGGCGTGGATCGCCGCTTCCAGGTTGCGGGCCAGTTGCAGGTACAGCGGCGTGGATTGCTTGTCGTCGGGACGCAGCGTCAGGATGGGGTTCATCTGTCAGGTTTCCGATGCGGTTATTAGAGTGTTGTCGCCCGGTATTGGCCGGAAACTAATACCACTTAAATACCATGTCAATGCTGCCAAAACGCTGTGGGTCCAGGTTTCAGGGCGTTTTAACGGTGCCCGGCATCAAGTGGTATTAGAGAGGTCTTTAAGGCGCGCAGAGCTGCGCAGCCTGCGGGGTGAATTGGTATTCACCGGCAGGCGCTACCGAGGGCAGGAAACTTTTTTTAATTAATTTGCCGAGGGGCGAGGGTTACGGCCGAATTTCGATCAGGGTGCCGTCTTTGACCAGGTTCCAGACTTCGCGCATGTCGACGTTGCGCATGCCGATGCAGCCGTCGGTCCAGTCCAGGGTGTGGAACCACTGCTCCGGGTACTCCGCGCTGTCGGGCGTGCCGTGGATCATGATCATGCTGCCGGGCTTCACACCTTCGCGGCGGGCACGGGCGGAGTCGCTGATATTGGGGTAAGAGATGTGCATGGACAGGTTGTAGCGGTCACTGGTTTTGCGCCAGTCGATCCAATACAAGCCTTCCGGCGTGCGGCGGTCGCCTTCGAACAGTTTGGTGCCCTTGGGGTTTTTGCCCAGTGAGATGCGGTAGGTCTTGAGGGGTTTACCGTCGTTTATCAGTTGCAACTGATGGGCGGACTTGAGCACCAGAATTTTTTCGACCGTTTTGCCGCCCAGGGTTTCCAGGGTGGTGGCTGAGGACAACGTGGCGAACGACAGGCAGAGCAGAGCAAGCAACCAACGCATTAAAACGATTTCCCTTGGACGACGATCTGCCGGTTTGTTATTGGGCGGGCTTGGACAGCGGCGGCACAGCTTCGTTGCGCACCGGGAACGACCGTTGGCGACGGTCGGCGAAGAAGTATTCTAAGGTACGCCCGACCGTGCGGAAAGCCAGCTCGGACCAAGGGATGTCGGCTTCGTCGAACAGTCGCACTTCCAGGCTTTCGGGGCCTGCGGCGAAGTCCAGGTCAATCATCTCGGCGCGGTAGAAGACATGCACCTGGCTGATATGCGGCACATCGATCAGGGTGTAGAGGCTCAGGTTGCGCACGTGGGCGCAGGCTTCTTCCATGGTTTCGCGCATGGCGGCCTGTTCCATGGTCTCGCCGTTCTCCATGAAGCCGGCGGGCAGGGTCCAGTAACCCCGGCGGGGCTCGATGGCGCGGCGGCACAGCAGTACTTGATCGCCCCACACTGGCACCGTGCCGGCGACGATATTGGGGTTCTGGTAGTGAATGGTCTGACAATGATCGCAGACAAAACGCAGGCGTGCGTCGCCTTCGGGAATGCGTTGGGTGACCGGTTTACCGCACTGGCTGCAGAA
The DNA here is from genome assembly GCF_023072625.1 of Pseudomonas emilianonis. NCBI lineage: Bacteria > Pseudomonadati > Pseudomonadota > Gammaproteobacteria > Pseudomonadales > Pseudomonadaceae > Pseudomonas > Pseudomonas emilianonis. The sequence goes on along the minus strand of NZ_JAKNRV010000273.1, from coordinate 4,348 downwards.
ATTCATGCTGGGGTTCCTGGAAAGTCTGCCTATCTTGGCGTGGGCGGCAAGGCCCTGCAAGTTGTCGTTTCGCGACAGCCCTCAGGTTTTGGGGTTGGGCACCCGCGCGCTTTGGTGCATGATGCAAGGTAGCCAACAGATCGAGATGACTCATGCTGGACGAGCTACTTCGCCGGGTAAGCAATCACACACCGCAACTGCTTGAGACCGACGGGCGTTTCCCCGAGGCCGCCGTGCTGGTGCCGATTACCCGCAGTGACGAACCCGAGCTGATCCTGACGCTGCGCGCCAGCGGCCTGTCCACCCACGGTGGCGAAGTGGCCTTTCCCGGCGGGCGCCGCGACCCCGAAGACCCGGACCTGATCTTCACCGCCCTGCGCGAAGCCGAAGAAGAAATCGGCCTGCCGCCCGGCCTGGTCGAGGTGATCGGCCCGTTGAGCCCGTTGGTTTCCCTGCATGGCATTCGGGTCACGCCCTACGTTGGCGTCATCCCGGACTACGTCGAATACCTGGCCAACGACGCCGAAATCGCCGCCGTCTTCAGCGTGCCCCTGGAGTTTTTTCGCCAGGATCCGCGCGAGCATACGCACCGCATTGATTACCAGGGCCGCAGTTGGTATGTGCCGAGCTATCGGTTCGGCGAATACAAGATCTGGGGTTTGACGGCAATCATGATCGTCGAGTTGATCAACCTGCTCTATGACGATGCCAACATCAGCCTGCACCAGCCGCCCAAGAGCTTCATCCATCTATAAGCCATCGTTTAAATGGCCAGCCGTGAGGACACATCATGAAATACCGCCTGGGCGACGCCCGCGTCGAGACGCATCCACACAGCTGGGTGGCGCCGAATGCCACGTTGGTGGGCAAGGTCAAGCTGGAGGAGGGCGCCAATGTCTGGTTCAACGCGGTGTTGCGTGGCGACAACGAACTGATCCTGATCGGCAAGAACAGCAATGTGCAGGACGGCAGCGTGATGCACACCGACATGGGTTACCCGCTGACCCTGGGCACCGGTGTGACCATCGGCCATAACGCCATGCTGCATGGCTGCACCGTCGGCGACTACAGCCTGATCGGCATCAATGCGGTGATCCTCAACGGCGCGAAGATCGGCAAGTACTGCATCATCGGCGCCAATTCGCTGATCGGCGAAGGCAAGGACATTCCCGATGGCTCCCTGGTCATGGGCTCGCCGGGCAAGGTGGTGCGGGAATTGACCGAGGCGCAGAAAAAGATGCTCGAGGCCAGCGCTGCGCACTATGTGCATAACGCCCAGCGTTATGCGCGGGATCTGGCTGAGCAGGAAGAATGAACCCGCCAGAACGCCCTGTCGCCTCGCCGTGCGTGAACATTTGCGCGCTGGATGACGACGATATTTGCATCGGCTGCCAGCGTAGCGTGGAAGAAATCACGCGCTGGAGCCGCATGGACAACGCCGAGCGCCGGGTGGTGCTGGGGGTGTGTCATGAGCGGGCGAAGGCGGGTGGGTTGGTGTGGGTGATGCCGGGGAAATCCGGCGTCTGAGGCACCGCTCTCGGGGGCAAGTCGAATCGTCGCACCGCCCCTCCCACATTCGACTGCGTTTAAACTTTAGGAATGCGGTCACATGTGGGAGGGGCGGTGCGACGATTCGACTTGCCCCCGATAGGGCCATCCCAGACGACATCCCTGTAATTGTGTACCCTGTGCGGCATTACCCACAGGTCCATCCCCCATGCTCTTCCTGATCGCCTACATCAGCAGCGTCGTGCTGATCAACTTCGCCTTCTCCACCGCGCCGCACCTGGACGTCATCTGGTCCGCCTGGGGCGGCCTGGTGTTCGTCCTGCGCGACATGGTGCAAACCCGCTTCGGCCACGGCGCGATCCTCGCCATGCTGGCGGCGCTGGTGCTGTCGTATATCACCTCCGACCCGTCCATCGCCCTGGCCAGCGCCACTGCGTTCGCGGTGTCCGAATGCATCGACTGGCTGGTGTTCAGCATTACCAAGCGTCCGCTCCACGATCGCCTGTGGATAAGTTCGGCGCTGAGCATTCCCCTCGATACTTTTATCTTTTTCGGCTTGATCGGCGCCCTCACGCCCGCCGTGGTCGGCACCGCCCTGGCGTCGAAATTCGCCGGGGTCACGGTGGTCTGGCTGATCATGGCCTGGCGTATCCGCAAACGGGCCGTCGCCAACTGAAGCCAATCTGCACAGTTCATGTAAAATGCCGGCCTTTCTCCCCATGATCCGCTCCCCTGAGGACCTGAGATGACCCGAATCGGAACTCCATTGTCGCCAACCGCGACCCGCGTTTTGCTGTGTGGCTGCGGTGAGCTGGGCAAGGAAGTGGTAATCGAGCTGCAACGCCTGGGCGTTGAAGTGATTGCCGTGGATCGCTACGCCAACGCGCCGGCCATGCAGGTGGCCCATCGCAGCCATGTGATCAACATGCTCGACGGCGCCGCCCTGCGTGCAGTGATCGAAGCGGAAAAACCGCACTTCATCGTGCCGGAAATCGAAGCCATCGCCACCGCCACCCTGGTGGAGCTGGAGGCCGAAGGCTTCACCGTGATCCCGACCGCGCGCGCCGCATCGCTGACCATGAACCGCGAAGGCATCCGTCGCCTGGCCGCTGAAGAGCTGGACCTGCCGACCTCGCCGTACCACTTCGCCGATACCTTCGAAGACTACAGCAAGGCCGTGCACGACCTGGGCTTCCCGTGCGTGGTCAAGCCGGTGATGAGCTCGTCGGGCAAGGGCCAGAGCCTGTTGCGCAGTGCCGAAGACGTGCAGAAAGCCTGGGATTACGCCCAGGAAGGCGGGCGTGCCGGGAAGGGCCGGGTGATCATCGAAGGCTTTATCGACTTCGACTACGAAATCACCCTGCTGACCGTGCGCCACATCGGCGGCACGACCTTCTGCGCGCCGGTCGGCCATCGTCAGGAGAAAGGCGATTACCAGGAATCCTGGCAGCCTCAGGCCATGAGCCCGATTGCCCTGGCAGAATCCGAGCGCGTGGCCAAGGCCGTGACTGAATCCCTGGGTGGCCGCGGCCTGTTTGGCGTGGAGTTGTTCATCAAGGGCGATCAGGTGTGGTTCAGCGAAGTGTCGCCACGCCCGCATGACACCGGTTTGGTCACCTTGATTTCCCAGGACCTGTCGCAGTTCGCCCTGCACGCGCGCGCCATCCTGGGCCTGCCGATCCCGTTGATCCGGCAGTTCGGGCCGTCGGCGTCGGCGGTGATCCTGGTGGAAGGGCAATCGACCCAGACCGCTTTCGCCAACCTCGGCGCGGCCTTGAGCGAGCCGGACACGGCGTTGCGTCTGTTCGGCAAGCCGGAAGTGAATGGCCAGCGCCGCATGGGCGTGGCGTTGGCGCGGGATGAGTCGATTGAAGCGGCTCGCGCCAAGGCGACCCGTGCGGCTCAGGCGGTTGTTGTAGAGCTCTAAAAGCATCGGGGGCTTGCCCCCGATAGCGGTCTATCAGGCAACCTTGTTCAAATCGTTATCCCGCGTCTCTTTCAGGCACAGCACCGCAATCAAGCTCAGCAACGCTGCCGCCGACACATACCCGCCGACATAACTCAGCCCACCCATCGCCACCAGCTTGGTCGCGAAGAACGGTGCGGCCGACGCGCCGACGATCCCACCCAGGTTATAGGCCGCCGAAGCGCCGGTATAACGCACGCGGGTCGGGAACAGTTCCGGCAGCATCGCGCCCATCGGGGCGAAGGTCACGCCCATCAGGAACAGCTCCAGGGCCAGGAATAGCGCCACAGCCCAGGTCGAACCGTATGTCAGCAATGGCTCCATGGTGAAACCCGACAGAATGGCCAGCACCGTACCGACAATCAGCACCGGCTTGCGCCCGAATCGATCGCTGGCCAAGGCTGCCAGCGGCGTCGCCAGGCCCATGAACAACACGGCAAAACACAGCAGCCCGAGGAATGTCTCGCGGCTGTAGCCCAAGGTCGACACGCCGTAGCTCAAGGAAAATGCCGTGGTGATATAGAACAGCGCATAGCACACCACCATCGACGCGGCGCCCAGCAGCACCGGCATCCAATGCTGGCTGAACAGCTCGAACAACGGCACTTTTACCGGCGCTTCTTTCGCCACGGCATTGGCGAACACCGGGGTTTCATGCAGCTTGAGCCGCGCATACAGGCCGACCATCACCAGTGCGGCGCTGAGGATGAACGGGATGCGCCAGCCCCAACTGCGGAACTGCTCGTCGTTCAGGTTCATGGCCAGGATCAGGAACAGGCCGTTGGCCGCGAGGAAGCCAATCGAAGGGCCGAGTTGCGGGAACATGCCGAACCAGGCGCGCTTGCCCTTGGGCGCGTTCTCGGTCGCCAGCAA
>NZ_JAKNRV010000272.1:0-7111 GCF_023072625.1 Pseudomonas emilianonis | reverse complement strand
GGCGTCCCACCCGCACCGGCACTTCGGCGTCGACAGCCAGGGCCACCCGGCGATCATCCAGACCCCGGGCAACCCCGACACGCACCTGGTGCTGCGCGGCGGTCACCGTGGGCCGAACTACGATGCGCAGAGCGTGGCCCAGGTGAAACAAGACCTGGCCAAGTCCAAGGTAGCCGCGCGGATCATGGTCGATTGCAGCCATGCCAACAGCGGCAAAGACCCGCTGCGTCAGCCGGCGGTATTCAATGAAGTGCTGGAACAACGCCTGCAGGGCGACACTTCGCTGATCGGCATGATGCTCGAAAGCCACGTGTTCGAAGGCTGCCAGCCATTAGGCCCGGCGATGAAATACGGTGTGTCGGTGACCGACGGTTGCCTGGGCTGGGACAGCACCGAGCAGTTGTTGCGCAGTGCAGCCAAGCGCTTGCGCGAACACACCATCGGCTGAGCAATGGACGCCGGCTTGTCCGCAACGCGCGGACAAGCCAGGCGGCCGCAACGATCAGCCGTCTGGCCATTCGTGACTTGCGGTAAAGAGTCCTTTTCGGATTGGACGGTTTTTCCGAAGGAACGACGGGCGGATACTCGACGCCATTGTTCACCCCCTTCAGGAGTTACTGATGTCTATCCCCATGCACAACGTCCCGGCCTTCGGCCTCGGCACCTTCCGCCTGCAAGGCCAGGTGGTGATCGACTCCGTGAGCAACGGCCTGGAACTGGGCTACCGCGTCATCGACACCGCACAGATCTACGACAATGAAGCCGACGTCGGCCAAGCGATCGCCGCCAGCGGTGTGCCGCGTGACGAACTGTTTATCACCAGCAAGATCTGGATCGCCAATTTCGCCGAAGGCCAGCTGATACCAAGCCTCAGGGAAAGCCTGCGCAAGCTCAGGACCGACTACCTGGACCTGACCCTGATCCACTGGCCATCGCCGGAAGACCAGGTGCCCGTCGCCGTATTCATGGGCCAGTTGTTGGAAGCCAAGCGCCTGGGCCTGACCCGTCAGATCGGCGTTTCCAACTTCACTGTCGATCTGATGCAGCAGGCGATTGCTGCGGTAGGCGCGGACAACATCGCCACCAACCAGATCGAGCTGCACCCCTACCTGCAAAACCAGAAGGTGGTGGATTTCGCCACCGACCATGGCATCCAGATCACCTCGTACATGACCCTGGCCTACGGCGAGGTGCTGAAAGATCCGGTGATTCAACAGATCGCCGAACGCCATCAAACCACCCCGGCGCAAGTGGCCCTGGCCTGGGCCATGCAATTGGGCTACGCGGTGATCCCATCGTCCACCCGACGCGCCAACCTGGAAAGCAACCTCAAGGCCCTGCATCTGACCTTGAGCGCTGCCGACATGGCGCAAATTGCCGGGCTGGAACGGGGCCAGCGCCTGACCAGCCCCAAAGGTATCGCGCCGAAGTGGGACTAAACCCCAGCCACCGGCATGCGCGATAACTCCCGCAGCCATGGCAATACCCGCAGGCCAGTAGTGGCCTCGGGTGGGTCGATGATGTCCATGAAGTGTTCAAGATTGACGTTATCCGGTACCCCGGGCAAGCGGACCAGTACCTGCGGTGTCGAGCCGACGGGTAAGTCCAAGTCCAGGTGATCATAGACCAGCACGTGGCGCACCTGGGCCTGCGGCCCGCCGGTATGGGCCACCAACCCTGCATTGACGATCAGCACGTCAAAGGGTTCAGCCGGGATCGCCGTGAGGATCTGGACCTCCTCAAAAGTTTGCACCGGCACAATCCGGTGATACCCCAAACGGTTGAGCATTTTTTCGATATACAGCCGTTGCAGGTGCTGTTCATCGGCAATCAGGATGGTCAGTGCTTTGTTTGGCATGGCAAACCCCTGGCAGGCAGTGCTCGTTGAGTGAGAGCGGCCCATTTTCCAGACATATCCCGCAGACAAAATCAGGCATGTTCCCCCTTCGTGTAGGAGTTGTCCCAAACTCACCGAATGACATCTCCCTGCGTCAAGGCTGATTGCAATAAACGCTCAGGCTGTGATGCAAATCATTGATCGCCTGGTCGACGCCCTCAACCGCCCCACCCAGCGCCTGGAGGTCGTGCCGTTCACACACGCCCTCCAAGGTTTCGCAACAGGTGATCAGCACGTGCGCCTTGACCATCCGCGCACCGCCTTTGGCGCGGTGTGCCAGGTCATGCAACTTGGCGAAGTCGGCCTGGCGTCGCAACGACGGCAATAGCCTGTGATCGGCTTCCAGACTGTCGAGCAGCGGCATCAACAATTCGTTGAGCGCGGCGCGATCGTCCCCCGTCAGGATGATCAGCGTCCCCAGATCAAACGCCGGTTCGGCTTGCGGCTCGCATGGGCTTGCCATGCGCGGGGCCAGGGCCGATCGCAAATCTTCGAGCCCGGTGGGCTTGAACAGGCACCCGTCCATGCCTGCCTGGCGGCAGCGCTCGGCTTCTTCGGGTTGGGCATTGGCGGTAAACCCTAGCAGCAGGCACGGCACCAGGCCTCGCTCGCGCTCTTGTGTACGAATATCCCGGGCCAATGTGTAACCGTCCTTCAGGGGCATATTGCAGTCGGTTATCACCCCATCGAAGTGCCCGGCCTGCCACAGCGCCAGCCCCTGAACACCGTCCTCCGCCGTAGTGATGCTATGCCCCAGGAAGCTCAATTGCCGGGCCAGCAGCAAACGGTTGGCCGGGTAGTCATCCACTACCAGGATACTCAACGCGCGCGTCGGCGGGCTGTGCGGGACAGGTGCCGAAGCCGGCGCCGGAATCGCGGCCGCCAGGGTCAGCGCCACGCTCACGTCCACTCGGGTGCCGTGCCCCAGCACACTGCTCAGGTGCAACTGACCACCCATCATCTCGCACAAACTGCGGCTGATCACCAGCCCCAGTCCTGAACCGCTGCGTGCCGACTGTTCAGCGTTGCTGCCCTGGATAAACGGGTTGAACAGCCGCTGCTGATCCTGAGCACTGATTCCCATACCCGTGTCTTGCACCCACAACCTGAGCAGCAGTTGATCCTCCGAAACGTCCCCCTGGGCGCCCAGTTGCACCTGGCCTTTGCTGGTGAACTTGATGGCATTGCTGAGCAGGTTCGAGACCACCTGCTTGAAGCGCAGCGGATCGATCAGCACCGGGCGATCAAGTGCCGGATCGAGTGTCACGCGCAGCGCCAACCCCTTGGCTCGCGCGAGTCCTTCAAATACCCGCACCACCGAAGCCAGCAACTCATGCAGGTTGGCCGGCTCCTGGGCCAGGGACAGGTGCCCGGATTCGATCCGTGCGATATCCAGAATATCGCCGATCAATTCCAGCATGCCGCGCGATGCCACCGACGCCACCTCCAGCGCATCGCGATCCGCCCGACCTTGCTCGGCGCTTTTGAGCGCCAACTCGATCATGCCGATCACCGCGTTCATCGGTGTCCGGATCTCGTGGCTCATAGTGGCCAGGAACGTCGTCTTGGCGCGGTTGGCGGCGTCGGCATCGTCCTTGGCTTCCTGCAACTGGCCCAGCAAGCGGTGGCGTTCACTCACATCCACCCAGCCAGCAATCATGCCCACGACCTTCTCGTCGCCGTCGCGGTACGGCAGCATCCAGTGGTAAATCGTGAGAACTTCGCCCCCCGGCCCCCTGAGGATTCGGTCATGAATCTGCGGCTCGCCCCGCGCCATCAACTTCAGGTAGTCGTCATGGTACGACTGGGCTTGCGGCGGGTTGCCGGTGTCGGTTTCCACCACGGTCTTGCCGATCACGTCTTCCAGCTTGAAACCGAATACGTCGAGGTAGGCATTGTTGCAGGCCATCAACCGCCCCTGGCGATCGCGCACGTAAATCGGGTGAGGCGTGCCGTCGATCAACACGCTCATAAAGCGCATCTGATCGCTCAACGCGCGCTCGGCCTGGGCGCGCTTGCGAATCAGGCTGCGCAGGTAAAAGGCCCAGCACAGGGTGATCAACAACAGCACCGCGGCGAGACTGAAGCCCTGGATGATTGCGTTGCGATGGCGCAGCCAGTAGCTGTCTTCAATGATGATCTCGCTGCGCCAGTGATTGGTCAGCTCATCCAGCTCTTCAGGCGTGATACTCAACAACGCCTTGTCGAGGATCGAATACAACTCCAACTGGCTACGGTTGACGCCAAACGTGATCCGCGCCGGCTCCGTGCCGACGGTGCTGGTCATACGCAAGCGGTCACGGTAGTGACGCGCGATCATATAGCGCGCACTGATGAGCGAAATCACGGTCGCATCGGCCCCACCATTGGCCACCAGCTCCATGGCCGCCTCAGGGTTCGCGCTGTCGACAAACTCGATGCCGGGATAATCCCGCGCGATTTGCTCACCCAGGCTGTTGCTGCGAATGAACGCCAGGCGTTTTCCGGGCAAGTCTTCCAGGGTCACCAGCCGCTCGTCTTCGGCGCGAACCACCAACACATACGGGCTGGACAGGTAAGGCCGGGTGAAGCGCAGCTTCTCGGTCCGCTCGACGCTGGGGGTAATCACCGCCAACATGTCCGCCTGGCCAGCATTGACCTCGTCAATTTGTCGAGGCAGCGAACTGCCCTTCACCACATCGAACTTCAGGCCCGTGCGCAAGCTGATCCGCGACAGCACCTCGGAGCTCAACCCTTCGAATTGCCCTTGCTCATTGAAAAACGACAGCGGCACGTACTTGTCGAGCACCGCCACTTTCACACGCGGGTGTTTCTCCAGCCAGCGCTGCTCACTGTCACTCAGGCGCAGCCGTTCCGCTTCCATGTAACCGCTGCCACCAGCACTCCAGCGGCGCAGAATAGCCATCTGCTGGTTGACCGGTACGGTGGCCAACGCGGTGTTGACGATGTTACGCAGGCGAACATTATCCTTGGTGAACGCGAACCCGAAAGGGTTGACCTCCAGGCCGGAAAAATCAGCCACGCGCACGTTATTGAGGTGGTTCTTGTTGATCAGGTACCGGGTGCTGATGGCATCCCCCAGGTAGACGTCGGCCCGGCCGAACGCCACCGCACCGATGGCTTCGAAGGTCGAGGCAAATAGCTGCAACTGCGCGTGGGGGTAGAACTGCTGCACGGCATCGGGCTGCATGTAGTGATACAGCATGGCCACGCGCTTACCGGCCAAGTCTGCGCTCAGGGCCTGGGTGTCGCCGATACGGGTGACCAGGGTGGGTTGATCGTTGGCGTATGAACGCGACAGCACCAACTGCGGGTCTGCGGCTTCATAGCCGTTGGCCGAGCCAACGAAATCCACTGTGCCTTGCTTGAGCGCTTCAATCACTTCATCGCGGGTTTGGTAGCGTCGCACCTTGATGACGACATTCAACGCCTGCGCCACCAGCGCCGCATAATCGGCGGTAATGCCTTCAAGCTCGTCGTTGTTGTTGCTCAGGTCGAACGGCGCATAATCCGGCGCCGACACCCCCATCACCAACGTGCGCCGCTCACGTAGCCAGCGCCAGTCGGTTTCATCCAGCATCAGGCTGGCGTTTTCGAGCTGAGAGTGCCCCAACAAGCGCAGTGCGTGTGACTCATCGACGGCCGCTGCGATCATGGGCAACAGGCCCATCAACAAGATCGCGGCGAACCGCTTAAACGCAGTGGCGGTCATTTCAGATCAGATGATTGCGCTGGGCGAACTTGGATAAATGCACTACCGACGACATGCGTAACTTCTCCTTGAGGCGAGTCTTGTAGGTGCTGATAGTCTTGTGGCTCAGCAACATGTCATGGGCGATTTCCTTGTTGCTCAAGCCCAGGGCCAGCTTCTGCAGCACCGTCAACTCGCGATCCGAGAGGGCTTCCACCAACTCGCACTCGGTCGTTTGCAAATCATCGCGGCGCACCGAACTGGTGGGCAGGCTGGGAAAGCAGCTGTAGTTGGACATCACGGCTTTGATTGCTTTTTGCAGTTCGTCCAGCTCACCGGTCTTGGCGACAAACCCCATGGCGCCCGCCCGCATGCATCGGGTAGAAAAAAACACCGCCAAATAGGATGTAAGCACCAGGATCTTGCATGGAAGACCCAAGGCCTTGATCCGACTGATGACCTCCAGGCCACCCAACTTGGGCATCGCCAGGTCGAGAATCACCAGGTCCGGGCGCCCTTCCCTGGCCTTCTGCACGGCATCCGCACCATTACCGGCTTCATCGATTTCAGTAAAACCTTCCTGTTTCAACAGAAATTTGACAGTGGCACGGATAAACGGGTGGTCATCCACTATTAACGCTTTGCTCATAAAAACCCCTGACAGGACAAAGTACGCTGACACATCACACGGAACCCAGCCACCTGTGAGAATTGACAGTTCCGACAAACGGTACTGCCCCTCAGATCGCCAGAAAGCGGGTGCCTGGTCCCTTCCTTTGAAAATCACCACGAACACTTGAAGCCATATCATTGCTGCCGGAAAGCCGCAGCGATCAACCTTAGCAATGGAGTGGCGTTTCATACGAAGGGATAATCCTGGCTGCGTGTAGGACTTTTCCTTACTAGAGCATAGCCAACCCTTGGCAGGTCTAGGCTTGGCTAGGGTCGATCAATCGGTGGTACTTGGGCTCCAGAAAGCCTGCACCACCAGACTCGAGGTGGAAATACGCGCCACCAGGGCGTCCAGCTCGTCACCGTCCACCGAGGTGGCGACCAGGGTGGCTTCGATCTCCACCTCTTCACTGCCAAACGATCGCACATCGACATCACTGGCCGGGTAGTTGCTACGCGCCAGCTCGGCTTCCAGCAACACCATGACCGCCTGTTGCTGGCTGCGCTGTGCAATCACATAGAGGATGTTGGTCACCTCCGCCGACACCACATCCAGCGGCTGGCGGTTGATGTTATTGACGATCGGCCGCAGCAACGTGTTGGCTGCCAGCACAAACAGCGTGCCCAGCAGCGCTTCGAGGATCAGGTCGGCACCGGCACAGGCACCCACCGCCGCCGAGGCCCAGAGGGTGGCGGCGGTGTTGAGCCCGCGCACATTGCCTTCTTCGCGCATGATCACACCGGCCCCCAGAAAGCCGATGCCCGACACCACATACGCGACCACCCGCACCGCGCCTTCCGATCTCATCGCCCTGCAAGGTTGGTTGCGTATGAGTACGCTGGAACAGAGC
>NZ_JAKNRV010000271.1:0-7129 GCF_023072625.1 Pseudomonas emilianonis | reverse complement strand
CACATGGTCCGCGCGCCAACAGGGCGTGCAGAATGCGCCGGCCGATAAAGCCGGTGGCGCCCGTAATTGCCACGGTCTGGCTCATCAGGCGATGGCCGCGGCAGGCAACGCGAGACCGTCGAGCATGTTCAGGTAGCGACGTTTGGCCTCGGCACGTGCCGGTTTGCCGGACGAGGTACGCGGGATGCTTTGCGGCGGTACCAACTGAATGTCGACGCTGACGCCAAACTCACTCTGGATGCGCCCCGACAGCGAGCGGACCATGTGCTCGCGCGATGCGAGCGAGGCCACCCGGCACTGGATCTGCATCACTACCACTGGCTCATCACCGCGCGCCGTCACGAAGGCGATCGCATCGCCCGGGCGCACGCCAGGCTCGCCCTCGGCCACGTGCTCGATATCCTGAGGCCAGATGTTGCGCCCGCGAATGATGATGAGGTCTTTCTTGCGGCCAGTGACATGCAGATCGCCCTCGAACAAGTAACCCAGGTCGCCGGTAGCCAGCCATTGGGAGGCCTGCAGTTGCGAGTCGGCGTCGCGGAAATAGCCACTCATCAGGCTGGGGCCGGCAATGAAGATCTGCCCCACCTCGCGCTCGCCGAGCACCTCACCCTGGGCGTTGCGAATTTCCAGGCGGTGCCCGGGCAGGGCCGCCCCGCAGTTCACGAACGTGCTGACGGCACGTGTGCGTGGCGTGGGCGGTACGGCCTTGGCGCTGTGCTCCAGTACATCGCGATCGATTACATCGGCCCGCAGGCCTTTGGTGGTGTCGGCAAAGCTGACCGCCAGGGTGCTTTCCGCCAGACCGAAGCACGGCATCAACGCCCCTTTCGCGAAACCTGTTGCCGCAAAACGTTCGGCAAATTGCGCCAGCGCCTCGAACGGTACCGGCTCGGCGCCCACGCCAGCAACCCGCCAACTGCTCAGGTCAAGCTCGGCCAGGTCCTTGTCACTGCAACGCCGCAGGCACAGGTTGTAACCGAACGGTGGCGCCACGGACACCGTGCCACGATTGCGGCTGATCAGCTTCAACCATTGCAAGGGGCGCATGGCGAAGTCCTGGGTACGCAGGTAGTCGACCGACAGTTGAGTGGCAACGGGTGTGAGGACGAACCCCACCAGACCCATGTCGTGATAGAAAGGCAGCCATGAAACGCAGCGGTCGCCTTCGCGCAGCTTGATGCCGTCACGACTGATCACCTGCAAGTTGGCCATGACCGCGCGCTGGGTAATCACCACACCACGAGGAAAGCGGGTGCTGCCCGAGGTGTACTGAAGGTACGCCACATCGTCCGCGCCAGGCGCCTGCAGTTCGACCTCGGCCTCTGGCAGCGCGTCGATGTCGACGCCACTGAGCACGGGCATCGGCGGCAGATCGGCGGCGGCCTCCCGCACCAGGGGGAGCCATTCCTCGCCACCGCACACCGCAGCCGGGCTGCAACTGCTCAGCAACCCACGCAGCTTGTCCACGTAGGATGAATGCTGACCAACCCCCATGGGAATGGGCAACGGCACGGGGATCAGCCCCGCGTATTGGCAGGCGAAGAACACTTCGACGAACGTTGCATTGGTGTCGGCGATCAGCGCCACCCGGTCGCCCCGCACCAGCCCCAGGCCGAGCAGACGACGTGCGCCCATCAGGGCGCGCCGTTTCAGCATGCGGTACTCGAATGAACTGACCAACTGACTGCGTCGGTCATAGAAGTTCATGCCAGTATGACCGGTGGCAGCATAATCCAATGCATCTACCAAACTTTCAAAGTTTGCGTGACGCATGGGTATGGAATGATTTGAGCTTGTTTCTGACATATACAACACAGCCATTAGATGTGAACCTTCGGCCTGATCGCATGACGGCAAATCCACCCGCAATGTTTCATTTGGACGATGCATTTATCAGGCGAAAATAAGATAGGAAACAGCGCATTTGCGCCGCAGCCAGCAAGCGATTGTTGCCTGCGCAGTGTTCATGTTCTGATTGAATTTAATTCGGCGCGAAGATTAACAGGAGTTGATTTCTGAACGACTATTCATTTATCAGATACCCGCCATCTGAAACAGCGATGAAGATTTTATATACAAACTTAGTTAATAACGGTTTCATTTACGCCGCCGTTGCGGTGATCAGCCGTGCGTTGTGTTAATTGAGTTAATACCCCCTCGAAGTTAGTTGGATTTAGATCAGCCATGATTTCCATAGAACAGGTCAGCGACAAGGCTGGTTTGAAAGCCTTCATCTCCCTGCCCTCCCACTTGTACGCGGACGATCCCCACTGGGTCCAACCCCTGCATGTGGAGCGTATCGAGCATCTGTCGGCGAAGAACCCGGCATCGGACCACATTCACTGGCAGGCCTGGATTGCGCGACGTGGCAATGAAGTGGTGGGCCGTATTACCGCTCAGGTTGATTCGCTGCATCGTGATCTGCACGGCATGGACACTGGCCATTTCGGCATGCTCGACGCCATCGATGACGAGGCAGTGTTCAGCCTGCTGACTCATACGGCGGAAACCTGGCTGCGCAAACAGGGCGCCCACCGGATCACCGGCCCGTTTGGCTTGAACATCAATCAGGAAAGCGGCCTGCTGGTCGACGGGTTCGATACACCGCCGTCGGCGCTGATGGAACATGGCAAGCCCTACTACGCCGCACGCCTGGAGCAGCAAGGCTACGCCAAGGGCATGGACCTGCTGGCTTACTGGATGCGCCGCACCGACCTGTCCTTCACCCCAGCGCTGACATCACTGATGGGCTCCATGCGCAACAGAATCAAGATCCGGCAGCTTGATCGCAAGCGTTTCGCACAGGAAATGCAGGTACTACGCGCCGTGTTCAACGATGCCTGGCAGAAAAACTGGGGGTTTGTACCGTTCACCGAACGTGAGTTCGATGAGATGGGCGCGCAACTGAAATTCCTGGTGCCCGAAGACATGATCTACATCGCCGAGGTCGACGGTGAGCCCTGCGCCTTCATCGTTGCCCTGCCCAACATCAACGAAGCCATCGCCGACCTGGATGGGCGCCTGCTCCCATTGGGCTGGGCCAAATTATTGTGGCGCCTGAAAGTCAGTGGCGTACGCACCGCGCGGGTACCGCTGATGGGCGTGCGCCAGCAGTACCAGTTCAGCCGACTGGGGCCGATCATCGCACTGCTGCTGATCGAAGCCTTGAAGGCGCCGTTCGAAAAACGTGACATCGAAGCACTGGAAATGTCTTGGATCCTGGAAACCAACACCGGCATGCGGGCTATTCTGGATCGCATCGGTGCCGCCCCCTACAAACGGTATCGCCTGTATGAAAAAGCAATTTGAGCCACCGCGTTTCGACGCGCTGGTGCTGGGGGCGGATCGCCATGGCCATGACCCGGTGGCTGCGCTGGGCTCGGCAGGCTGCAAGGCGCTGACGCCAATCGCGGGGGTGCCGATGCTGCACCGTGTGCTGGGCGCTTTGCACGATAGCGCCCAGGTTGACCGGGTAACGTTGATCGGGCCTTCGTTGGCACTGCTGGAGCGGGACGCCCATATGCGGTCGCTGATCCTCGGCGAGCAGGTGAGTTTTCTGCAACCCCAGGCAACCCCGGCTGCAAGCGTCGTCCATGGCCTGGCCATGCGACAACACTGGCCACTGTTGGTGACGACTGCCGACCATGCCCTACTGCGCGGCGACATGGTCGATTACTTCCTCACCCAGGCAGCCACCCTGGATTGTGACGTGGCGGTTGCCGTGACGCCCCTGGCGACAGTGCTGCAACGATTCCCCGGCACGGCCAGAACGGCCATCCGGCTCAAGGGTGGCCCGTATTGCGGCAGCAACCTGTTCGCCTTCCTCACGCCACAGGGCGCCAAGGTGGCGCAGTACTGGCGTGGCATGGAAGAAGCGCGCAAGCGTCCCCGACAGGTTGTAGCCCGCGCGCTGGGCCCACTGGCTACCGTGCGCTACCTGCTGGGCGAATTGTCCCTCAAGCATGCGCTGAACCAGCTTTCCCGGGTGCTGGGCGCACGCGTGGGCGCGGTGGTCATGCCGTTCCCGGAAGCGGCGGTGGATGTGGACTCCGCCAACGACTTCGCGCTGGTGGAACGCACCCTGCGCGAGATGACCAAGGACCACGGGCGCCCTGCGGCCTGACCGACTCACCCGCTTCATTCCCCTTTTTACTGTGCACGGCTGATGCCGCGTTGAAGGCTTGCGGTACATGCTTACGATCGAGCGCTACATCATTTCCGAAGTACGCCGTCCTGTGACGATGATGGTCGGCTTCCTGACCTTTGTTTTCGCCAGTTACTCGGCCGAACGCTACCTGACCGAGGCCGCCAACGGCACCCTCGCGCTGGGGGTGGTCTTCGACATCGTTTTCTACAAAGTGCTGATCGCGCTGGAGATGCTGCTGCCCGTCGGGCTGTATGCCTCGGTGGCCATCGCACTGGGTCGGCTATACAACGACTCGGAAATCACCGCCATCATGGCTTCCGGTGCCAGCCCGTTGCGTATCTACCGGGCCATTCTGATCATCGCCATGCCCCTGGCCCTGGCGGTGGCTGCGCTGTCGTTCTACGGCCGGCCCTGGGCTTATACGCAAACCTATCAATTGGAACAGCAATCGCGCTCCGACCTCGACGTCAGCCACCTGCAGGCCCAACGCTTCAACCTCAACGATGACAACGGCCGGATGATCCTGGCCCAGCACATCGACCCGGACACCAACCAGCTCACCGACGCGCTGATCTACGACCCGACCGAAGGCAAAAGCCGCGTGCTGCGCGCCAACGTGGCGACCATCACCGATCCCGATCCCACGGCGCCGGCGCTGACCCTGCAACAGGGCACCAGTTATACGCTGGCGCATCGCGGCAGCAAGGACAGCACACTGAATTACAAAGAGTTGCTGCTACACCTCAAGCCGGTGGGACCGACCGAAGAGTCAAAGCGCAAATCCACCCCCAGCGCGATGCTGGCCATGTCGGCCATGCCCCAGGACAAAGCCGAACTGCAATGGCGTGAAAGCCGCGGCCTGAATGCCATTCTCATGGCCCTGCTGGCCGTGCCGCTGAGCCGGACCGCACCGCGCAAAGGCCGGTTCTCGACCCTGCTGCCGATCGCGATCCTGTTTACGGTGATCTTCTATGCCGGCAACCTGTGCCGCACCCTGGTAGCCAATACCGCCCTGCCCCTTATCCCGGGCCTGTGGCTGGTCCCCCTGCTGATGCTGGTTGGCCTGGGGACCTTGATGGCCCGTGACCTGCGGCTGCTGCCGAGGTTTTCGCGATGAGCCTTTGGGGTCGCTACCTGGTCAGGAACGTGTTCGTGGGTTTCGGTGCTGCCGCTGCGCTGCTGATTCCGTTGTTCACGACTTTTGATCTGATCAGCGAACTCGACAATGTCAGCGCTGGCGGCTACCGCTGGACCCAGGCGATGGCGGTGGTGCTGATGACGCTGCCCCGTCGCCTGATCGACCTGGGGCCCTTCATCGCCCTGTTGGGCGGCATCGTCGGCCTGGGCCAATTGGCGGTCAGCCAGGAGCTCACGGCCCTGCGCGCCGCCGGCGTGTCCATCGTGCGTATTGCCCTGGCGGCCGTCACCGCAGGCGTGTTGCTGACCGCCAGCCTGGCAGCACTGGATGAATGGGTGGCCTCACCGTTGCAGCAGCGCGGCCTACAGATGCGCAACGCCGCCATCACCAGTTCCGATGAGGCAGTCAATGCCAAGGGGACGCTGTGGGCCAGGCGCGGCAATGAAGTCGCCAGGATCGACAGCGTGGCCGCGCACAACCGGCCCATGGGCATCGAGATATTCCGCTACAACCCGGACAACACCCTGGCCAGTTACATTCACGCTGACAATGCCAGCGTCTCCCAGGACGGCAGCTGGACGCTCAACCAAGTCAACTTCAAGCAATGGAGCGAGGGCGAAGAAACGGTCCGCGAGTTGGATAGCCTGCAATGGACGTCGATCTTTTCCAGTATTCATCTCAAGGAGCTGACCCTGCCCAGCGACAGTTTTTCCATCAAGCAACTGAGCCGCTACATCCACTTTCTCAAGGCCACCGATCAACCCGTCGATCAGTACAGCATCGCCCTGTGGCAGAAGTTCGGCCGGCCGATCCTGACGCTGGCGATGATCCTGCTGGCGGTACCCTTCACCTTCGTGCAACAGCGCGACCCCGGGATGGGCAGCCGCCTGGCGGTGGGCGCTGTCGTCGGTCTGCTGACCTATGTGGGTAATCAGATCATCGTCAACCTGGGGCTGCTGTTTGCCCTGAATCCGCTGTTGACCACCTTGTTGCCACCGCTGTTTATTCTGGGCGCGGCATTGATGCTGGTCTATCGCTTCGACCGAAACGCCTAGGCAACGTCATGAACATCAACCCACCTTCAATTGCTCAGCCGCGGCGCATCGGCGTTTTGATCAACCCCCTCAGCGGACGCGTTCGTCGCCAACTGGTACGCCTGTGCCGCCTGATCTATAGATTGCCTCGCGCCCACTTCGCGCAGGTGCGCACCCCTGCCGAGATCGAGACTGCCATCGCCAACTGGGCGCTGATGGAAAACGACTTGTTGGTGGTAGTGGGCGGGGACGGCACGCTGCAGGCGGCGCTGACCAGCCTGCTGCAAACCCCTGGGGCGCAAGTTCCCAAGGTGTTCATCGTCCCCGCGGGCACCACCAACATGAGTGCCAATGCCATCGGGTTGCGTGGCAACCCACTCAAGGCAATCAAGGCACTGACGCGCTGGCTGACCCATGACAACCACACCGCGCTCGAGAGGCCCACGGCCGTGCTGCAAGTGTCGGACTCACACAACCGGCGAACACAATGCGGCCTGTTCTTTGGCGCCGGCTCAATCGTCACCGGCGTTCGCTATTTTCATGAGCGGGTTCGCCCCACCGGCCTCAAGGGGCTGGCGGGGCCATTGACTGCCTTCGCGCGCATGCTGCTGGCGTTGTTTTCCCGCACGGCCAGCCATCTGCTTGCGACCGTTAACGCCCCTATCACGGTGAACGGCGCGACGCGCGAGGCGCCATGGCTGCTGGTATTGGCCACCACCCTGGACAAATTGCTGCTGGGCAGCACGCCATTTTGGGGCACCGAACGCCAGCCCATGCGCCTGACCGCCATTGCCCAGGCCCCTGCCC
>NZ_JAKNRV010000270.1:0-7178 GCF_023072625.1 Pseudomonas emilianonis | reverse complement strand
CTGCCCAGCCTGGGCTCGATGCTGCACGCCCAGGAACTGCCAGCCGAAGGCGGCGACACCTTGTTTGCCGACATGCACAAGGCCTGGGACCAACTGCCCGAGCACCTACGCAAAGCCATACCCGGCCACCAGGTGCAGCAGCGTGCTTTTTCCGCTACCGGACTCGCCCATCAGCGCCAGGCTGCTACCCTGCGCCAAGTGCAGATCGACCCCGGCCAATACCGTCAGCGGGCCCTGCGCAGTGACGTAGCATTTATGGACACCTTGCACCTGCAACATGGGAATGCTCGCTCGCCAATGGACTGCAACCGAGGATAACGGCTGACTGCCCTTGTCACGCAAATTTTTCACATGCATTTCACCGGTTACCTACCGATCACCGAATAAAGTGCCAGCCAAGCACCAACAACGACCAACTTTTTAGTTGTCGGCGTGCATAACTTTTAACACCCGAACTTTCAGCAAAAAGACAGCAACTGTATGACAGGCTCTCGCTCTACTGCGGGCACCGCCAACAGGTTGCGCCTGACTAATAAAAAGCTGCCTGACGTACCTACGGTGAATAGTGTGGTTAACCTGACCTTGACCAAACCGCGTTCGTATCAAGCTCGAGCAAAACGCCTGAAGAAACTCTGGCTGGGCATGGCTGCGCTCGCCCTGTTCGGCACGTTGCTGACAGGTTTACTGGCCTGGCCGGTGTCGCCACCGGACCTGGGCTCGGGCAATCGCCTGCTGACGTCGGGCCTACTGGCCAGTTGGCGCGACGGCAATCTGGTGGTGCTGATCCGCCATGAAGAGCGCTGCGACCGCTCCTCCAACCCTTGCTTCGGCCCCACTGACGGCCTGACGATCAACGGTACTCAACAGGCCGTCGACATAGGCAAAGCCTTTAAAACCCTGGGCATGGAGAACAGCGATGTACTCAGTAGCCCGACCACACGCACCGCCCAGACCTCGCTGTTCATGTTCGGCAAGAGCGAACTATTGCCAAGCCAACTGGCAATTTGCGGTGATGCCATGGGTGAAGAAATCCTCAGCCAAAAGGCGCCTGGACACAACCTGGTGCTGCTCACTCACAGCGCTTGCATCAGTGACATCGAACGGGCCCTAGGCTACCCCCACGCAAAAGCCACCGAATACGGCAGCGCGTTGTTCGTCGAGGTGCTGGGCAGCGGCAAGCTCAAGGCCGTGGGCATCATAAACAGTGGAGATTGGCCGGCGGCGCTCAAGCAACTTTAGACACTTTTCACCTATACAAGACGCAGATGTTCAGCCAAACGACAGCCAACTTCTGGCATGTTTAATTGCGCCTGTTAGTTAAGGACTTCATGAATACTTTCAGCCACTCAGTGAACACTGTGACTTTTCATCCCATTACTTCCTTACATTCTTTCCCCCTACTTAAACGTCAAGGAGCGACGTTCGCATGACCCGATTCAAACCTCTGCCTTTATTGCTGCTGGCCGTTGTCGCGTTTTATCTCCTGCCTTTGGGCCTGCACGGTCTATGGATACCCGACGAGACCCGCTACGCCCAGGTCAGCCAGGAAATGCTCATGAGCGGCAATTGGGCCGCACCGCATTTCATGGGCGTGCGTTATTTTGAAAAGCCCGCCGCCGGCTACTGGCTGATCGCCCTCGGCCAGGCGGTGTTCGGCCAGAACCTGTTCGGCGTGCGCATCGCCTCGGCGTTGACCAGCGCCCTGAGCGTGCTGCTGGCCTACCTGATCGCCCGCCGCCTGTGGAACGACCCGCGCAAAAACTTCGCCTGCGCCTTGCTCTACTTGAGCTTCGGCCTGGTGGCGGGGCAAGCCGGCTACTCCAATCTCGACCCGCAATTCACCTTCTGGGTCAACCTCAGCCTGGTGGCGCTGTGGTTTGCCCTCGATAGCCGCACCCCGCGCGCCCGACTCGGCGCCTGGACGGTGCTGGGGCTGGCCTGCGCGATGGGCTTCATGACCAAGGGCTTCCTCGCGTTGCTGCTGCCGGTGCTGATCGCCGTGCCCTATATGCTCTGGCAACGCCGCCTGGGCGAGTTGCTGCGGTATGGCCCGCTGGCGATCGTCGTGGCAGTCCTGATGTGTCTGCCGTGGGTGTGGGCGATCCATGTGCAGGAGCCCGACTACTGGCGTTTCTTTTTCTGGCACGAGCACATCCACCGTTTTGCCTCCGGCACCGCGCAACATGCACGGCCATGGTGGTTCTTCCTGCCGATCATGGTCGTCGCGTGCCTGCCCTGGGCGGCGCTGCTACCGACCACGCTGCACAAAACCTGGAAAGAAAAGCGCCAACCGGCGACAGCCTTTCTCGCCCTGTGGATGCTGCTGCCGCTGGGTTTCTTCAGCCTGAGCAGCGGCAAGCTACCGACCTACATCATGCCGTGCCTGTTACCGCTGGCGTTGTTGATGGGGCATGCCTTGATCGACTTGATAAGCCAGGGCAAAACACGCGCCATCTGCATCAACGGCCTGCTCAACTTTGTGGTCGGCATGGCCGCGATGGTGACGCTGATCTATCTGCAAATCGATGATCCGCTATACGGCAACAGCCATGCGGAGATGTTCAACCTGTCGTTGACCTTCATTGTGCTGCTGGGCTGGGTCCTGACCAACCTGCTGCAAGCCTTTCGCCCGCTGACACTCTGGGCGACGCCAGCCCTGGGCATCGGCTTGCTGGTGCTGCTCCTGCCAGCAGGCATGCCGGCGCGGATATCGAATAACGAAATGCCTGACCAGTTTGTGCTGGAGCATCTGGAAGAACTGCAGCAAACCCACGCCCTGCTGAGCAACGAATTAGGCTCGGCCTCGGCACTGGCTTGGCGCCTGAGCCGGCCGGATGTCGCGTTTTATAACACCGAAGGCGAGCTGCAATACGGCCTGCAATACCCAGACGCGGCACACCGCAAAGTCGGGCTGGACGATGTCCAGTCGTGGCTGGCCGAGGCCCGCCAACAGGGCTCGGTCGGGGTGCTGATGCGCGTCAGGAGCACCAGCGAACACCTTGAAGAAGGGCAACTGCCACCCGGCGGCAAGCGCTATCGCAAGGGCGACCTGGTGCTCACCCTCTATCCAAAATCCCCTTAGGAACCGTCCATGACTGTCTGGAAAACCGAACGTGGCGCCTTGCTGCTATTGCTGGGCGTTTCCGCCCTGCTCCTGCTGCTCGGCCTGGGCAGTCGCGACCTGTGGGGCCCGGAAACCCGCTGGGCGAACATCGCCGTGCAGATGCTGCAAAGCGGTGACTACTTCGACCCCTACCTCAAAGGCACGCCGTATTACGACAAGCCACTGCCCTCCTACTGGCTGATCACCGGCTTCGCCAACCTGATGGGCGGGCTGGGGCCGTGGTCGCTGCGCCTGTCGTCGGTGATTGCCGCATGGTTGAGCATCTGGCTGGTGTACCTGATCGGCGAGCGCCTGTTTCGCAAAGGCACCGGGCTGATCGCCGGTTGGATGCTCGCCACCACGTTCTATTTCCTGTTCTGGGCGCGCGTGGCCACGGCGGATGTGCTCACCGTGTGTGGCGTGCTGGCGGCGGTGTGGTGGTACTGGCGCGGGCCGGATGACACACGACTGTGGCGCTACACCGTGTTTTTCCTGCTGTTGGCCGCGACCTCGCTGCTCAAGGGCTTGATCGGTTTTGTGCTGCCAGGCCTGGTGCTGCTGCCGCACCTGCTCAACGAACATCGCTACAAACGGCACCTCAACCTGCGCCTGGTGCTGGCGCTGTTGATTGCCGCCGGGTTCTATGCCATCCCCTTTGTGCTGTCGCACCTCTACGGCGCGCCGACCTACGGCGAAAGCGGCCTGGCCCTGGTATTTCGCGAAAACGTCGTGCGTTTCTTCGACCCCTTCGACCATATGGGGCCGATCTATACCTATCTGATTTACCTGCCCGCCTACACCCTGCCCTGGGCACCGTGCTGGTTGCTCGGCCTGTGGCTGGCCGTGCGACATTGGCGTCAGGCCCCGCCCAACGTGCGCTGGCTGGTATGGGGCCTGGGGCTGCTATTCGTGTTCTTCACCGCCAGCGGCAGCCGCCGCAGTTACTACGTGCTGCCACTGGTGCCGTTTGCCCAGTTGCTGGGAGCGTGGTGGCTCAGCGAACGACTGGCGAAAAAACCCGCCAGTTGGCCGCGCTGGCAGAAAGGCTTTGGCATTGCCGCCGCACTGATGCTGCTGGTGCTCGGCGTGGTGTATCCCTGGACCAACGGCAACGGCGGCGTGACGCGTTTCGTCGAGGATGTGCATGCTCAAGCCGAGAAGACCGCGCCATGGAACCAATGGCAAATGGTGCTGGTGGAAGTCGACAACAAACTGCCGATGTACCTGCAAAACGGCGGCCAGCCGTTCTACTACGTCGCCGAAACCCAGGACTTCCCCCGCCAGGGCGACAGCGCCGCGTTCTTGGCCTGGCTGGAACACACCAGCGGCCGCCGCTTCGACCCGCAACACACGATTATCATCGCGCAGTATTCCAAGGACGATCCCGCGCCCCTGGCGTACCTGGGCACGGATCATCAGGTGATCACCACTCAGCCGGACAATGGCGAGCGGCTGTTTCACCAGCGTGCGGGGGGGAGTGTGGCGTTTATCCCGATGTCGCGCTGACCTGCCCGCCCCTGGCGCTCGACGACAGCCAAAGCCACACGCTGTTGGCGCCGCAGGGGTTGCCGCTGCGGCGCCGAACATCCCTCACCGGCTCACTGATAGGGAATCAAGCGATCGCGGTCCAGGTCTCGCATCAGGTCGCCGAGCATTTCACTCTCACTGCGCGGTTCGGTCATGGGGATGTACCAAGTCGTGGCCGTCCAGCCGCCACGCTTGTAGGCATAGGTTTTCAGCAGTTGACCGTCCTTGAACACCGAGCCATGCAATTGCCGCTCGTAGGTGTAGGGCACTGGCACGGTCAGCAGCGTCAGAGCGCCGAGTACTGCGGGGAGCACTCCGGCCCCTTTACCGCCACTCTGGTCGACCAACAGGCTGTAGCCGGTCTTGCTGAAACCACCGTCGAGAAAACTGAAGGCGCCTGTATCACGCAGCAACTGGATGACTTCGCGCTGCTTTTGCTGATCGAACCGGGATTCGGGCGGCGGCATGGTGACGCTCATCGGCACATAGGAGCGCTGAGCTTTGTAGTCCAGGGGTTTGAGGGCGGTGCCGCAGCCGCCGAGCAACAGCACGGCAGCCATTAAGGTGATCCTGATCATTGCATGTGCTCCACAGGCAGCAGGCCATCACGTTGTACATCCTGGGCAAAGGCGCGGGTGATACGGTTTACGTTCTCTTGCTGCATCCCGCCGCTGCCATCGAGCAGCCAAGTGTATTTGTGGGTCACGTTGCGATAGCTGTATTGCTTCAACAGCTTTCCATTCTGTTGCAGGGAAAACTCGGTGGTGGTGTCGATACTCTGGGACAAGGGCAGCAAAAACAGTGTCGCCGTACTCAGCAGAATTACCGGGAAAGGTGGCAAATCGCGCTGGCTATTGAAGCGAATCAACACCGAATAATCCCCTGCCTTGCCTTGGCCGGTTTCGACACTGCGAAACACCCCGGTTTCGCGTAACTGGTTACGGATTTGCGCAGCATTCAGCGGGTCGTCGACCATGACATGGATCGGCTTGAGGTAGTCCTGACCGTCGGGCAACGCGCGCTCGGGCAGGGTATTGGTGGCCGCACAGCCAGTCAGCAGCGCCAGGACGCCCAGGGTAATAACGCGGTTCATGGACGCATCTCTTGAGGGGTGTTCTGGCCCGCAGCGGTAGACGGCGGCGCGATGATATGCGGGGCGGCGCTGCGATAATCCAGCGGTATCAACTCCAGCGCCGGCAAGCGCGGAACCGATTGTCGCGCGATCGGTTCATCGCGACCTTGCTGGTCGCGCCAACGGAAGGCGCACAGGGAAGCCCCCAGGCACAGCGAGCGAAATTCACCGAGGTAATAGGCCTTGCCGGCTTGCAGGCGCATCGGCAGGTTGAACTTCTCCCGAGCCTGGACCGAGGTGTAAGTGGTGCCCAGAGTGGGTGAATAGGTGCTGGAGAAGAACTGGAAATCATAAAACTCATAATCTCCCGGTTTGAGCGGCAGCACAAACACACTGGCGACGCCGGCCTCGTCCTTCACATCCTGAGGCGTTTCCCGCCCGACACCGACCCATATACCGGCGGCCCCAAAGGCTGAGCCACGCTTGCGAAACAACAGGCGCTGGTTGGGTGCGGGAGACGCCTTGAGGTTCTGCGGGCCGATGGAGCCCACAAGATAAGCCACCGGTTCTTCGGGGCCTGGTTGCAGAGGTTGACTGACCAGCGACGCGGGCTGGGTACCGCAGCCCGCCAAGGCTGCAGACATTAGGAGCAAGGCCAAAGGCCTGGAAAAGCAAAACATGTCGAATCCTGAACGCGGGCAAAAAGGGAGCTGCAGACGCCACAGGAAAGACATGCAATGAGCCATCCTGGCGCTGCGCCTCGCGTCACTGCGAGGGGGGCGAATGGTACGGCACGGATGAGGGTTTGACCACCCGCTCGCCCCCCAGGCTTTCCAGCGACGTCCTACCAGCGCCCCATCGCCAGGCTGTACGGCGAAAACTCCGCAAACCGCCACCTCAATGCCAACGCTGCCGGGCGGCGCACCACCTGCTCCACCGTGACCGTCCACAACCGCTGCGCGCCCTCGAACCGCGCCACCTCGGCCCCGCTGAGGATCAGTGAAGTGCGCCCGGCCAGGTGCATCACGTCCCCCGATGCAAAGTCGATGAACAACAACCCCGCCACCGGGTTGGCGTGCAGGTTGCCCAGGGTGTTGAAGAACAGGTTGCCGGCAAAGTCGGGGATGGTCAGCACGTTGCCTTCCACCCGCACGAAGCCGCGGTTGCCGCCGCGATGGGAGACGTCCACCGAGCGCTCGCCGTCGATGTCCACGTAGCTGGCGACAAAGAAGGTGTCGGCGTTGCGGATCATCGCGTGTGCGGCGTCATCCAGGCGGTTGCTGCGCTCGGCCACCTGCCCGGGTTTGCGGGCGACCCCATCGACAGGTCGCAGTTGGATGTATTTGGGGCAGTTGCCGAAGGACTGGACCACATCGACCGCAAAGCCCCCGTGATCCAGCGCGCCGACACGCCCATTCAGGCGATTGCGGCGGCGCGTGTCGAGGTCGATGCCGAGCAAGCCGACGGCGGCAACCG
>NZ_JAKNRV010000026.1:0-30385 GCF_023072625.1 Pseudomonas emilianonis | reverse complement strand
GAACGGTTGCCACTGGCGACCTCGGTTGAAGATTACGAAGCGCTGTTGCCGTGGAACTGCTCGCCGGTGTCGCGCTAGCTAAGCGTGCCACCCATCTTGACGTCGGTGGGGTTTATGGAGCGCTTACAAATGAGTGCGTTACAGCGTGTTAATTGAAGCGAGAATAAACGCTTGGTGTAATACTTTAGCAATCATTCAAAAAATCAAATAGCTAAGCGGCTGTCGCTCGACAGCCGAAGCAAATAAAGAGGGTGCCTGAATGCTACAAGACAAACGCTAAGACCGAATCGATAATACGGGTCGGCTTATACGTGAGCAAAGCCTCATGACTCATAAACCCGGATAGCACGGCACAAGAATTAATACCCAGAGAGTGAGCAACCTTGATATCGGACCCTGTATCGCCGATGAGCCAATCCTCAGGCGCAAGATCAGAGACCTGACGATCGATAATGGACGTTTTTGAGTGCTTTTGTTCAGTCACCATCAACCTTTCAAAATAGTTCGACAGCCCCAGTGATTCCAACTGGGTCACCGCAGACTCGCGTGACTGGCGTGCCGTGCAGACATGCAATCGAGCGTGAGAGCCGAGCCTGCTCAAGGTATCCTTGACCCCCTCGAAGTTGGAATCCATAGCCAGGAACTCAGGGCTTTCAATCAGCCCCATCCATGCACTTACGAAGCGATGGATCTCGATGTCAGAATAGCCAAACTCAGTCGATAAAATCAGCTCATTCGACAATCTGTTATGTTTAAACTGCCAATACTGATCAAATGTCAACGTGGAAGCCGAGACCAACTGTTGAAACAGCTGGTACAGGCGCTGCTTGGAGTCGATCAATGTGCCATCAAGGTCAAAGATGATGTTCATTTCATTTTCGCAAAATAGTCATATTCTTCTTTCAGACCTGACATAAAGTCTTTTTCTACAGGGAGTAGTTTTTCGTTCATAAGCTGGGTATCAAAAACAAGATCCCTTTTCACCCCTGCGAACACCCGTGTCAAAATAGGCACGTCCTTACCACTTATGGAAATCAAACAATCTAGGACTTCTTTTATTGATAACGCTTTGCCACCGACGATATTAATCACGCCGACATTGTCGGTTAAATCCACTGCAGAGAAAATCGCCTTGATCACATCATCAATATAGATAAAGCTCCTGAGCTCTGCACCATCACCGTATAGCTCAACAGATTCCCCAGAAACTATCGCTCGAATGGCGCGGGGCAAAAATTTAGCATATTTTTCTTCGCCCGGTCCGTAAACATGCCCGACACGCAAAATCTGGCGCGATAGACTCTTTTCATGCGCATGCACCGAAACAAGTTGTTCACAGTACAATTTTGACCACCCATACAACGTCGCAGGAAGTGCGACGCTCGACTCCGAGATCAGAGCAGATGGCGCATAGACGTCAAGGGTACTTATATAGATAATTTTTTTCAGATTTGCGAAAGGCAGATTCATTAACTGCTGCGTAAACGATATGTTTTGATTGCACCGCTCAATATCATTGGATTCGGCTGCGCTTTTCGGAGTGAAAGCCCCCGCATGAATGAGCAGCGTCACCTCATGCAACAACAACACTTCAGAGTCGGCTAAAGCCAGCCCATCACCCTGAAGATCATAAACAATAGTCTCGCACTTCTCATTCTTCATAGAACTGAGCGCTAGAACATTTTCCTTTCCCCACGCACCGATAGCCGCATCAAGCAAGCGCGCGCCGATAAACCCAGAAGCCCCGGTTATCAGGACCTTCATAAGAAGACAATCTCGTTATTGATTCCTTCGGCCGTCGTGAGCATCGGCTGAGTGTCCATTCCGCGCAACCACATCAAATCATTTGGCAGTGGGTTGATGTTTTTTTCGAGTACGGGAAACTCGTTATACAGGGCGATATCCTTGAAGATCTCTGGCATGTTCAAGCCTGCCTCGGTGAAAAACAGCACCGTGGTAAAAAAGCGCGAGATATTGATTTCGGTCGGGTTGGGCACGCCGTTCTCATCGTAAGCCATGTCGACACCGAATATTCCGTGTGGCTTGTTCGACACCGCCTTGACGCTGTTTATCGCGATATCCGTAGCCAGGTCGTTTGCGCAGGTCACACCCACCTTGGTGACGCCCGTCACACCCGAAATGCTTCGGTTACCGTGAGTCCAGCTGCGGCGCTCACGCGACTGTGCGACAACCAGCTTTCCTTCGTGCCAGATAGATAGCCAGGTAATAGTGTTCGGGGTGAGCATCTCTGCCGCGACAAAGTCGCCCCAGCCGTTGTAGTGGTTGATCCACGCCTTGGCCAAATCAAAATCACTGGTAGGAATCGCGCCCTTGCCACCACCGCCAATAGAGGAGGCTCGCAGCCAGATTTTTCCATCCTCCCGGCCCAGCGCTTTAAACGCTGCACGCAGGTCGGCTTCGTCATTGATCATCATGTTTTCAGGCACTGGAATACCAGCGTTCTTAAACGCTAAATAAGACTTGTGCTTGTGGACACACGTATCAATCACATCATGCTCGGGCATGAACAACTTCGTTCCGGTCGCGAGAATATCTTCGCGAATCATCGACGCATGAAATATTTCCAGATCGTTCTGAAAATGCACCAGGTCCGGATTTTCAGTGTTGAGCAACTGGAGAAGTTTGACCTTGTAATCGGCGGAGTTGGCATACGGAATATATAACTTTTTGCTCGCTGCTGAGAGAGCAAGATCGGTTGGCTCAGAGCCCATACCAATCACAGTTTCTTTCTTCTGCGCGCGCAACAACGAGTTGATTACGCCCTCAGAAGGTGCCCCGCCGGCACCTGCGATCAATATTTTAGACATCATCTACTCCATTGGGCATCAGCGATCTCGCTGTGCGTCATTACGTCCGCCCCTTTCAAGAAGGGCGCTAATCCAGATAAGCAACGCGACTACAAGGCGTTGGGCTCGTGTATCAATCAGGGTTCCAGGCGACGTTGCTGGTGTATCCAGTCAACGATTTCGCCATCGGGTGCGTACCCACTAACGGTATCGCGCAGCAGTTGGCGAACACGTGGGTAATCATCCGCTTCCACCGCCGCCACCAATTCGGCAAGCTTGGCCTTCAGTACGTCCCAGGCCAAGTGATCTTCGTTGGCACTCATGATCATCGGGTGTTGCGTCGAAACGACGTTGTCACCGATCAGCAATTCTTCATACAGTTTTTCGCCCGGGCGCAGGCCGGTGAATTCGATGGCGATATCGCCGTGAGGGTTCTTCTCGGAACGAACACTGAAGCCAGACAGGTGCACCATCTTTTCGGCCAGCTCGAAAATCCTTACCGGCTCGCCCATATCCAGCACAAACACGTCTCCGCCCTGCCCCATGGAGCCCGCCTGAATGACTAATTGCGCGGCTTCGGGGATGGTCATGAAATAACGGGTGATCTTGGGGTGAGTCACCGTCAGGGGCCCACCGGCTTTGATCTGCTTATGGAACAGAGGAATCACTGACCCCGAAGAGCCCAATACATTTCCGAAGCGGACCATGGTGAAGCGGGTTTTGTTGACGCGCGATATATTCGATTTGTCGCCAAACAGAACCGGCGCCAACTCTCTGCTCAGTGCCTGCAGCGTCAACTCGGCAAGCCGCTTGGTGCTGCCCATTACATTCGTTGGACGAACAGCTTTATCGGTAGAAATCAGCACAAAGTTGGAGACACCCGCCTGAAGCGCAGCCTGGGCGGTATGTAAGGTGCCAATCACATTATTCAGCACGCCTTCTGCAATATTGTGCTCAACCATGGGCACATGCTTGTAGGCGGCTGCGTGATAGACCGTATCCACGCGCCAGGTCTTCATAATGTCGAGTAGCCTGGTTTGGTTGCGCACCGAGCCAAGGATCGGCAACAACCGAATGGGCAACGACTCGCGGGTGATCCTTTGTTCGAGCTCACTCAGGATGCTGTACAGGTTGAATTCACTGTGCTCAAAGAGCAAAAGCGTGGTGGGGTGCAAATTCAAGATCTGCCGGCAGAGCTCGGAACCGATAGATCCCCCGGCCCCGGTGACCAGCACGCTTTGCCCTCGCACACAGTGCTCGAGCAATTCCCATTGGGCAGGGACCGAGTCACGGCCTAGCAGGTCGGCGATGTCGACTTCTTGAATGTCGTCGACCTTGACGCGGCCACTCGCAAGGTCCATGAACCCCGGTACCGTTCTCACGTGCAGGGGGAACCCTTCGAGAAGACCCAGAATTTCACGGCGGCGCCCACGGTTGGACGAAGGAATAGCCAAGAGGATTTCCTGGGCACCGGTCGCTTCGATCATCTGTTGGATATGCTTGGGTTTATACACCTGCAAGCCGGAAATCACCCGATCAGCAATGCCATTATCGTCGTCAATAAAGGCGACGGGCCGCATCACACGCCCCATACGCAAGGCGGCAACCAACTGGTTGCCTGCGGCCCCGGCACCATAAATGGCGACTTTGGTTAAGCCGTCCTCCCGACTGGTAAAGGGCATGTGCTGAGCCGCGGTAAACCAATCACCGAGAAAGAACTGGCGCATCGCGAGGCGCAAGCCACCAATCATGATCATGCTCAACCACCAATAGTTGAAAATGATTGATCGAGGCACCACGGTTTCGTGATTGCTATACCAATAGACGAATATTCCAAGAATCAATGAAGACAAACTGACCGCCTTGATAATTTCAATCAAGGCATCGTTTCCAAAGTAACGCATCACGGCACGGTACATGCCATAACGGATGAATAAAGGAATGGCAACGATTGGCGCACTGAGGAAAAGCCACGTTTGCTGAACCACCGGATTGATCAGGTCGTCTATTCCCAGGCGAACCAGAAACGCCATCCACAAGGCAGCCCACACTAAAAATATGTCGACAATGACCTGCAGGATACGTTTTTGCCGACGAGGGCGGCTCAGCAAATATGTCCGTAACTTACTCATGTTTTCTCTCAACGACCTGTGCAACTCGCCAAAAATAGGCGGTCGAGCAATCCTTCGACACGACCTTATTCACACGGTATGGCGGTAACTCTTTAAAAAATGAATTCACTGCAGACATTGTAATTCAATACCGTCCCTTGTGATTGAAGCAGCTCTCATCACTGAGGTGCTGAAGCCAGCTCAGCAGGGCCAGCCTGCTGAAACGTCCAGCCCCTACCTTGGCAATAAAGATCCTACTGGGTCAAAAAAACTCGGGTATCAGCGAAATGACCAGCGTTTATGCCCCCAGTAACTGGAAAATACCGGAACCGCGACCCCCACGGCATGGGCAATTTCATCGACAAAATGCTCCACCCCAATCGCAGGCAGTAGGTGAAATGCCAAGACAAGACTGATCCCCCAAGTCTGTAAGACCGCCACCACATTGACCAGCACAAAAAACAGCGCAGACCGATGCACTGACTGCTCAGTGTCTTTAAATACAAACAACTTTGCGAGTACGAAGGCCGTGACCATGCCGGTGAGGTACGCCAGGATCACCGCCGTCGAGAAGCTAAACCAAAAGCTATAGACAATTCGTGATCCAAAGTTGATGGCCGCAGCGGTGCCGCCGGTCAACAAGAACGTCAAGAATTGCCGGGACATGAATTGCTGGATCACTTCACCGCATCCCTGGCCATGTTCCTGCCGAAATCGATACTCTCCGATATCCCGCGGTCTTCAGGATAGTAATACGACGTGTCTGCCACCCACAGGCCCTTGACGGGCAACGATACGGGCGGAAGCCGGTCCAGGTAACCAGGGTCGCAAATCGGCTGGGCATAGCGATAGCGGCTTGCACGAAGCTCGATGAAGTCGTCATCCGTCAGTGCCGGATTGATCTTCTTCAAATAGCGTTGAACCTTGTCAAGAAACACTTGATCAGGCTCGGCAAACTTAGGGTGCTCCCCTGACATGTAAAACGGCACATACACAACGGGATGGTCCAGCGGGCGTAAATTGCTGTACTCGACCAGGCCGGGGATATCCATGTCCGGATCATTGGTGTTAAGCCAGAAATTCTCGGTCAGCGGTTGGCGCAATTTTGCAATCACGCACACCACGGCCACGTTTTTCAATGCCTGGAAGCGCGCAAGAATATCCTCGGGCAGATCCGGCATCACCCGAGGCACGTAGGGGAGCGGAATCGTGCTGATGACTTTATCGAACGATTCAACCTGGCCATTGACCTCAACACCTTGAACCTGCCCAGCGTCCATCAGAACCTTGGTCACCGCAGACTGCAGGCGTATCTCGCCACCATTGGCCTCGATATCTCGTTTGAGCGCCTGCAGCAACGTCTCAGACCCGCCCTCGAGGTAGCCAAGTTTTTCACGGAACAAACTGTAGCGCGACCGGCCGATCCTCCGGATACGGCTCCAGATCCAGGCCGCAGAGAGGTTGTCGGTGTAATCGTAGAATTTGTAATCAAACAACCGACGCCAGAGTACTTCCCACGCCTCGGCTCCGACCCAACGGCGTATCCAGCCCGTTGCCTCGACGTTATCCAATGGCTTCCAATCATTTCGCTTCGTGCACAAGAAAGCGTGCAAGCCATATCGAAATTTGGCGACCATGCTCAAGCCTTTGAACTTCAGCAAGGCGATCGGGTTGCCCCAGGGCTGGAGACGGTCCTGGTACCAGTAACCCATCTTGGTTTCCACCCAGCGCATTTTGTGCGACAAACCCAGCTCATCCAGCACGGTAAGGAAGCCGCGGTCCGAGATACAGTGAAAATGGTAATAGCGTTCAATGCTCAGCCCGGAAAAGTCGAATGCCGCGGTCATGCCGCCGACGCGGTCATCCGCTTCGAACACCACCGGTGTATGCCCATCACGCGCCAGTTGATAGGCCACCGAAAGCCCCATCGGCCCCGCGCCTAATACTGCGATTCGCTGTCCCATTGTCAAAACTCCAAAACCACTTTGCCGTACGTAGGGTCGTTGAACGTCTCATCCACAGCCTCGGCAAATGAGGTATAGGGCACACCGAATATTCCTGGCCAGTCGATGACTTCAAACTCGTCGCGTGCACTCAAGGCCGCTAACTGCTGGGTGGTGAACGGTGGGTTTTTATCGAACAACGCCCAAGTCCATATCAAGCCATAGAAAAGCGTGTAGGGAATTCGCACAATCGGTGTGCTGGCACGTGTGGCTTTTTTGATGACCCGAATCATATCGATATAATCAATTTTTTCGTGGCCGGATATATTGTAAATACCGTCGCGGATATCATGTTCAACGCAACTGATGATGACATTACTGAAGTCACCGACATACAACGGTTGCCGCATATAACGGCCATGCCCGGGTATTGGAAAAACCGGAACTTTTTTCATAAAACGCGAAAGCCAACCCAAGTGTTTTCGATCAAACCAACCGAACATCAGTGTCGGGCGCAGGATAGGGCAGCTCACGCCACTCTCAATCACCATTTTTTCCTGGGCTTTCTTGGTTTGGGTGTAAAAATCATCTGCCACCGACTCAACCACCGACGAGCTGATATGCACCAGGCTGGGCACCTGATTCAACTTTATGGCGTCGAGAATCAATGCCGTCGCGTCAATGTTGTTACGCACAAATTCCTGGTAGTCGAGACCGCCGATTTGCGCCTGCAGCATCACCACGACATCGGCGCCGACGAAGTGGCGCTGCCACTCACCCGGCTCTGCCAAGTCGGCGTACTCCACCGTGATATCGGGCTGGACCTGCTTGAGCACTTCGATATTTTTTCGATGTTTATCCAGCACAACGATATTCGAGTAACCCTTGGCCTTTAATCGAGCGACAAGGTTTTGACCTACCAGGCCTGCGCCTCCGGGGAGGATAATTTTCTTCATTGTTTCACCTGGTCATTCAGGGTCGCGAAAATCGAATACTCCGGGCATATTTCTATATGCCCAGCCGTCTTCATTGCCAGTTGCAGTACATATGCACCCTGCAAACCGATTGTGTCGATAGCGATGGAATACCCCGCACGGGCCAAGGTCGGCTTGTTATAGGCCTTGGCAACATCAGGACGGGCAGCGACGGCACCCTTTACGAAGGAGCGCTTACCCGACTCATCCGTCAGCACGAGATAGGCCGCATCAGGCACTGTCCCGTCTTCCAGCGAAGACGCCAGCCAACCTGTGACCGATAACCCGCGCCCCACTTTTATGCTTGATGTCGCAGGGCGCCCGTTGATTGCGTCAATGCCGCCCGCGCATTTTTGCGCCTTCAGCATCGGCAATTCGCCTGCTTCCTTATCCCACTCGCCAACGTTATAGACGCTCGACAGATCAGCATCATGGGCTACATCAAGCTCGTCCAACGCCAAGGTGTATTCCGGCTGCCAGGACCGACTGGAGCGACCTTCCTGGAATATTTTCACCGACTTGACTCGCTTGTCCAACAACCGATCGGTGCCTTCATACAGGTACGAAAACTCGGGGGTGCTTTCTACCAACGGAGAAAGAATGACGCCTGACTTCAGCATGCCGGAAACGACCCGGTAGGTACGAACCTCTCCGTTCATCAAGGTGGCGGAGATCTTCAGTTCGGCAGGTTTGAACAAGATATTCGCCAGACGCCCCAGCACCGTCGGCTTGATAACGACACGCGCCACCAGGATCTTATCAGTGCTCGCCAATGCGACGTCTTCACCCATTTTATACGCGAGAACGACACCGGGCTTAATGCCCGTAGATGCCGGGGCAGAAGGCAACTTCTCGAGGCGCAAGTACTCATCCAACTGCTTGACCGGGCGGTAATGCGTCAGCAGCGCAGGCCAGCTTGTGCCGTCCTCCATGGACGGTAGCCTTCCATCAATCGGCTCGACCTTGAAAAAAATATTATCCGGGGCATTTTTGCTTAACAGATAATCACGATTCTTTTCCGCAAGATCCGACGTATAAACGGAATAGCTTTGAATAATCGGCCGGGGGGCCCACGTATTGCCAGAACTGATCAATACTGCCTGGTTATAAGAATAGATATCGCTGCGGCCGGGCAACAGTGGCAGCGGAGAGTTTTTCTTGTAGCCTGCCAGCAACTCATCAAACTGGGATTGTGGCCAATTTTCTCCAGAAAGGCGTCTTTCGATCCCTTTCTGTGCTCCTACAAACGCCCAATCGTAGACTCTGACGACCTCGGAGAACTTGAACCCGACATAGCGCGCAAAAATCACACCGGTGGTCACCACCGATAAAATCAATACAAACGTGATCAGCTTACCCTTACGAAACAATAACAACGTCAAGACCGCAAAGATTAACGCGACCGCCCCTGTTAATGCATGCGCATCATGGCGAACAAACGCCGCCTTGAAGCATATGAACAAAAACAAGAAATAAACGCCCGGAACATACAGATCTACCAAGGCAATAGGCGTCTTGCGCCCCTTGAAAACACATACCATCAGTAAAACTGCACAGATCAGATACAGTGCAATTTCACGGTTTTTGCCCGAATACGCCATGGCTTCCGTATAACCGGAAATGATGGGCGCGATATTGACGAAAAAACTGCCGAGATCGCTGAGGTCCTGCCCCGCAGCGACCCAAAAAACAACAAGTGAAAGAACCGGCACGCACAAAGAAAATAGCGCCAGCGTCTTTTCTTTGTTCAATACAAACATCAGTGCGCAGCCCAACGTGATCGTAAGACTGAGTAACAGTAAACTGCCTTTGACAATAGGAATCAGGCCCACGGCCGCAAAAGCGATCAATAACACTGCATACGTCGCTGGAGAAGCACGGCGCGGGCCCCGCTCGTCTTGGCTGATTCGATAGACAACCAGCGCGGCCAAAAGCGGAATAAAGAGTAATAGCGCATCGCGAGAGTGGGCACTAAGCAACATCGGCACGCAGAGCGCTAATATCAGGCCAGGCCTGGACCTGACCAGAAACAGGATGCTGATCCAGCAAGAGATCGCCAGGAACGAGCTACCCAGCAACATCAGCGTGTCGGTGGCTGGGTGGTAGGCCCTCGTATAGATAGACGCGTAGGGCCCAAACGTGAAGACCACGTCTGTTCCGATTCGCAACCCCTGGGATACGGCCTGGTTCATCCCAAAAACCCAGGAGGCATCAAGACCATAGGTTGGCATGGCAGGGTCGAACGGCACGAACACGCACACCAGGACGATCAGCAATAATGCTTTTGAGAGCATTTCGGCCCATCGTTTCGAAGTTCCGGAAAGCATCGGGCGCCTATCTTCCATGTTTAAAAGCATTTACTACCTCGACACCTGTTAAATATTAGTTCTTTTAAAAATGAATCCGGGGACAGACTTAATGATCAGCATGATGAAACGCCAAAACCCGGGAACGTAGATTGTATTGCTCCCTTTATCAATGCCCTTGAGTATCAACTTGGCTACCTGCTCAGGCTTGGCAACCAACGCCGCCGGCAACCCCAAACCCTGCGTCATCGGGGTGTCAACAAAGCCCGGCTTGATAGTGATAACGTGCACCCCCACCTTGAACATCCGCGCCCGCATACCTTCACAGAAGGTCGATACCGCCGCTTTAGCAGTGCCATACAGGTAGTTCGATGGACGCCCGCGATCGCCCGCCACCGAGGAAATTACCGCCAAGGTCCCGCAACGCTGGATCTCAAACTGATTGGCCAGCACCGTCAGCAAGCCAATAACCGACGTGCCATTGCGGGTCAGCTCCTCCAGCGCGATAGAAACGTCTCGCTCGCAGGCCTTTTGATCCGGCAGCGTACCGTGGGCGATCAGTGCAACATCAATCTGGCGCATGGCGGCGATGCAACTTTCCAGCATAGGGCCGTGGGCGCTGAAATCGGTGGCATCCATACAGTAAAGGGTAACCGCCTTGGCCCCTCGCACCGTCAGGTCTGCCTGAGTTTGCTCAAGTTTTTCAACACTGCGAGCCACGAGAAAGAACTCACATCCCTGCTCGGCCCACGCGCGTGCGCATGCATTGGCAATAGCCGACGTCGCGCCGATAATCAGTACTCGCTTCATTCGGTAACTCGTTTCCAGAAATGTGAATTCAGTGATGGATCACGCAGTGCTTCCAACTGCTCCCAGGCAGGGTACGCACGCCGGAAATGGCTCCCGCTCATATGCGCGTCTTTAGCCGGATACAAGCGCCCTCCCGCTTCATGGACAATGTGGTCAAGGCGTAAAAACAATTTCTCAAGGCCCTGCTTTTGCGGGAAATCCAATGCCAGGGAGGCTCCGGGCAATGGGAATGACAACAGGCCAGGCGACTGGATGTCACCGCAACGTTTGAGAACGGCCAAAAACGAACCATGGCCGGCGTCCGCAATCGCCTCCAGTACTTCACGCATTGCTACGTCAGCAACGTCATCTGGAATCACGCACTGGTACTGCTGAAAACCACGACGACCGTACACACGATTCCAATGCAGGATGCGATCCAGCGGATAAAAGAACGGTTCGTAGTTTCCACGAACACGCTTCGGCGTGCCTGGATGTACATGCCAGTAGGCTTGGTTGAAGGCCTGTAACGACAGGTGGTTAATCAGCGAAAGCGGGGGTGTAAACGGCACACTCAGCTTGCTGCGCGATCCCACTTCCAACGTGCCAAACTGCGCGTGGTCACCCACGATAAAAACGCCTCGCCCTGTGTCCCGCCCCTTCGCCAGGCAGTCGATCCAGGCAACACTGTATTCATGTTGATGATCCAACTCAGCCGACAGCGAGAAAAACTCTGCCAGGTTGGAGAACCTCACGACAGCACTGTTTATTTGGCTGGCACGGATAGGAATCAGCTGAATACAGGCCCAGGAAATAATGCCGGTGAGGCCCAGGCCGCCAATGGTCGCGCTGTAGAGTTGCGAATTGGAGGAAGTGCTGCAGACGATAGCCTGCCCCTCCCTCAAGAGCGCAAAGCTCAATACATGCTTGCCAAAAGTGCCACGGACATGGTGATTCTTACCGTGTACGTCGTTGGCGATTGCACCGCCCAGCGTGACAAATTGCGTTCCAGGCGTTACCGCAAGAAACCAACCCTGCGGAATGGCGATCGCCAGGATTTCAGCCAGCGTGATTCCGGCCTCGGCGCACACTGTACCGGTCTCCCAATCAGCCTCAATAAACCTATCGAGCCCACGCATGCACAACACGTGGTCACTGCTTGCAAGACAACTATCCCCGTAACTTCGACCATTACCATAAGGCAGCGTAGTGCCGTGCGCTCGGCTTACCTGCCCCAGTAGATCCGGCAAGTCATCGCGCCAATTAGACGGATGACCGGATTGCGGCTTATCAGGGTATTGGCCCCAGGAATACAGTGAACCGCTCACGCCGCCACCCAAAAAACAAGGCCGAACAGAACACCCACCACCAGACTGACTCGGTCACGGATTGCAAACACCACCGGGTCGTCATGCATTTGGCCACGGTGGGTCAGCATCCACACACGCGTCACCCAGAACAGGAGAATTGGGCAAGCCAACCAGATGACCTGAGGGTGGGCGTACAGAATCGTAGTGGCCTGGTCGTGGATATACAAAGCCAGGACCATCACGGAAAGATAGCCCGAGGACGCGCCCAAGGAGGAAATCATCTCCAGGTCGGCGGGATAGTAGCCACGCCCGCGAGTCTTTTCCGTGCGCCCACGGGTCCTCGCCTCGTGCAGTTCGGCGTAGCGCTTGACCAAGGCCAGGCTCAGGAACATGAACATGGAGAACGCCAATACCCAGAACGTCAACTCCAAGCCGAATGCGGCTGCCCCGGCAATGATCCGTATGGTGTAGAGCGCAGCCAGCGCAATGACATCCACCGCCATCTGGCGTTTGAGGTACAACGAATAGACTAGGGTCAGAATATAGTAGGCAACCAATGTCCCACTGAACGCCCATGGCAGCAGAAGCGCGGAACCGCCAAAGGCTGCCGCCAATAGCAATGGGAACGCGATGATCCCAGCCCCGATGGGTAATCTTCCGGAAGCAAAGGGCCGATGGCATTTGGTTTTATGGTGGCGATCATCTGCCAGATCAAGCAGATCATTGAGCAGGTATACGCTGGATGCGCACAAACCAAAAAACACAAACGCAAGTACGCCCTGCCATAGCAGCGTCAGATTGGTCAGTTGATGAGCTGCCAGCAATGGCACGAAGATCAGCGCGTTTTTCATCCATTGGTGAAGGCGCAAAGCCTTGAGCCAATCCCTGTAGCTCGAGCGGTTGGACACGATAACCTGCTCGACGTTACCGCGCGCTTTCGCTCGCGGCTCAACACCTCTCTCCGGATTCACCAGGTAGGCTTTGCGCGAGACATCCCACACCGACAGGTCGTCCAGGGAATTGCCCACATAATCGAAGCCACCCTCCCCGTACAGTTCCACCAAGACATCCCGCTTGCGTTCGGCTGAGAGGTTTCGATCAGCATCAGTGGCCAGGACAAGGTCGAACAGTTGCAGGTGTTCCGCGATCCGGTCGGCCAGCGAATGATGACTCGCCGTCGCTAGAACAACCGTTCGGCCGGACAAGCGTTGGGTTTTGATCAGTTCGATGACGACAGGGTCATACGGTAGAGCACTGACATCAATATGCGCGCCCAGCGCCAGACCCTCTTTCAGAGTGGCTTTTCCTTTCAGCAACCAGCGCAAGGGATAAAACAATTTCAGCGGTTGGCTTCGTACGAATGCCATACCGGTTTCAAGCAACATGTCGGAACGAAGCAGCGTTCCATCGAGATCAACGACAAGGGGGGGATTGAGGGGGTCCAAAATAGCTGGTTCCTGAGGGTTGGCCAGACCGCGGACTGCACCAACAAAGTGAATCCTAACAGTAGAAATCTAAAAAAACGCGTCTAACGAGAATCCATCTGGTGATCGCGTGCGCGAAAACTAACATGCTCCCAAGTATTCGGGTAGTTATTGCCTCTCAGGCGCCCTCTCTTTCTCCAGCCTTGTATTTCACTGCGAGAAATAACAGGGGTATATACGCAATGATCAGCCCGAGCGCAGGGTCAACGCGTTGAAACGAGACTGCGACGGACAGAGGCAGGAGCCAGAAAATATTGATCAGGCTCACAGCGACCGTCACCGGGAAATGTCCCTTGTAGTGCCGGGAGGCATATTGATACGCATGGCTGCGATGAGCTTCATAAACCTTATCACCGCGAATAAGCCGACGGATCAGCGTAAAGGTTGCATCAACAATAAAAACCCCAAGCATCATCAGCCAGGCAAAGAACAACTCGCTGCCCGACCAAGCCGCTTGAAGCGTCAAACCACCAAGAATAATCCCCAGGAAACCACTGCCTGCGTCCCCCATGAAAATACGTGCGGTTGGGAAATTCCAATACAAGAAACCCGCTACCGCCGCTGCGAGCAGCAAAGGTGCCCAGATGAGCGAAGCCTCGCCATGCAGCCAGTAAATCAGCGCCAGGCCCAGGCAGGCGCAAATGGCCTCAAGGCTGGCAATCCCATCAATCCCATCCATGAAATTGTAGAGGTTGAGCATCCAAACCAAGTATAAGACAGCCAATGCATGACCGGCCCACCCCAGATCAACTGTGAACCCGGAGACCTTGATCGCAGGCAACCCATGCATCCAGAACAGCGCCCACATAGCAGCAAAAAAATGCCCTAGCAGCCGCCAACGCGCAGCAATATGGCCGTGATCGTCCATAAAGCCAATGACCGCTACCAGTAAGCCCGACCCAAGCAACGCCAAGCTCTCGTCCGTGCCTATCAACTGAAGCCATACCATCAGCACCAGCGCCGCGGCAAACACAACCACGATTGCCACACCGCCTCCACGAGGCGTAGGCACCGTGTGAGAACTGCGTGCGTTAGGCACATCAATGATGCTGCGGCGCAATGCGTACTGACGCAACAACGCAGTCAACCCCAAGGAAACCAGCATCACAACCGGAAGGATGTACCAGTACTTCATTCAGTTTTCTCGCCAAGAAAGTATTGCGCAGTGACGTCAAGCCCTTGATCAAGGCTGATGACGGGCTGCCAGTCCAACAGCGCCCGAGCCTTTGAGATGTCCACTTGAAGCGAACCACATAAACGCTGCGCAAACGCACGCCTTCCCAGTAGCGTTGCAGCCGCTGACAGCATCTGCGCAGGAACAGGTATCAGCCGGGCTTCTGCACCCAATGCATGCGCGAGCCGACGCAGTAGGTCAGTGGTAGAAACATCATCACCGTCGCTGACTAAAAACGTCTGGTTAGCCGCTGCAGGATGCTCGACACAGGTCAGAATCAAACTAACTAAATTGTCCAACGCGACAAAACTTCTGAGATTCCTTATGGCCCCTAATGGTAAGGGAACGCCCTTCTTCACCCATCTCATCATCGTTTCAAAGTTGGCTTTTACACCCGGGCCATAAACCAGTACCGGGCGCAAAATGACCACATCAAGACCCGTTTCAGAAGCGACAACTTTCAACGCCTCTTCAGCCTCCATTTTGGAAACACCGTAAGGGTCTAAAGGTGAAGCGGTATCTGTTTCGCGGAAAGGCTGACCGGGCCGTGTCTGCCCTCCGTTGACCTTGACTGAACTGATAAAAATAAACCGCTTAACACCTGCCTCTGCTGCACTACGAGCCAACAATACAGTCTGTGCGACATTTACTTGCCGAAAAGCATCCAGGGGGTCCAACGAGGTCTCGTTCATAACATGTACACGTGATGCGAGATGGATCACGGCTTCAACCCCATTGAATGCACAATGCTGGGGAGTCAGGTCCGAAAAGTCAGGCAGGACCTGATAGTCGAGGCCTACCACCGGGTCAACAGGCGGGCGCCGTACGAGCGCACAGACGCCATAACGGGGGTCTTCCACCAGCGCTTTAACCAAATGACGACCTACAAACCCACTGCTGCCAGTCACCAATAAAAGGGTCGTCATTTCTTTTGTCTCACCACCGCCAGCACCAAACAAAAAGCACCGAACACTATTTTATCCCGCACGCGTCTGCGGCACTTCCAGGCACTGCAAGCCAAGCGCAGCAGATCAAACCGGCCCAAACCAATCCAGCGCAGCACAAAGGGATCGGACGACACCCCAACCAGGCGCGCAATGAGTGCAGCCTGATTGAGCCACCAGCCATCAAAAACCTGCGCAATTCGCTTACGGAATGCCTTGGAACCACTGTTGACACCTACCTGGTTACCACCATGCTGGCGATAGCGCATATACGGTTCAGCGTCGATGACCCATTTAAACCCGTGAGCACGGCTGTAAGCGTAGCAATACCAATCATGCAGGGTGACACCTTGCACCTCGCTGAAGTGCTGGCTTATATGCCGCTGCAGCGCCAGGAATAAATGCCGTGAAAATACATAGGTACAACCAGGGCCGGCCGCCTCAAACAGGTGATCGTAATCGACTTGCCGCTGCGACTTGACGATTACTGACTCACGCCCATAAGGCCAAAATGCGGTGACGTTTCCTGAATAGCCGTCGGCGCCCACCGAGTGCAGCATCTGTGCGGCCATGGACAGTTTGTCGGGCAGCCAAATATCGTCCTGATCAGCAAATGAAAAAAAGTCGACGTCCTCAGTAGGACTTTCATTGACCAACCGAAAAAAATTGCGCGCGGCACCACCAAATTTTTGACCATGCGCGAGGCACTTTACTCGCGAATCGCGCTGACATAGCGCATCAACCCAAGCCTCAGTGCCGTCATTCGACTGGTCAACGCTGATCAATATGGATACCGACACACCTGCCTGCGCCAGGATCGAGTCGACTTGTTCAGCAATCCAGCCCATCCCGTTGTAAGCAGCCAGTAAGACAAGAACTCGCGGCTCCATCAACATGCACCTTCAACACTTACGCCATGAACCATGACTGCGCACGCCCCCTCAAAAAATATCATTCACCGTACCCCGCCCAGCTTTTTCTGCCAGCCATGACAGATGCCGCGAAGCATCATTTTCAAAGAAAGGAGCTTTTGCTTATCTATCAATAGATTCACAAGAAAACGAAGCACTAGCGCGCAAAGCATACGCTTCTTCCAACAGGCAGGCGTATGACTCATACGGCAGACGGCGACGGTGTTGCGGAAGAAAAAATAGCGGCGTATAGGGGAATATCTAAAAAAACTCAAGTCGAAAAACTTAACGGGAGGTGCATCAGACAAGGCGTGACCCATCTCCACATTCAGACAACCATAAAGACTGTAACCCCGGCCTCTTACCCGAAAACACCATTCGGTGTCGGTAAAGTCGACAAACATGCCCTCATCGTAACGAATGCCCTCAACCCACGCTCTCGTGTTGACAAACATTCCCGACGTAATGAGAGCATCCGCTTCTACCAGCCCATGCTCATCATCAGAAGTGAACACCGGTTTTATTTTATTATCGACAGAACTGTAAAAAGGGAAGTTTATTTTCTTACCCTCCCTGCGATCAAAAAATACCGGACTGACCGCGATACACTGGGGGTCCTTGTGAGTGGCATGTTGCATCGCTTGATGCAGGCGGCTGATAAGGTCGGGGGCCGCATGGCTGTCCTGATCGAATGTCACAACGTGACGCATGCCGGCGTCGATAGAGAACTTGAAACCCACATTCAGCGCAGCACCCAGTCCTTCATTACCATTGAGCACGATATAGCGAACACGACGACGAAGCTCCGGATTCTCCTCCAGATAAGACTCGCTCCCACCGTTGTCAACCAAGACCAAAAACTCAACCTGTTGAACCAGAGAAGCCAACAAGTCACTAAGAATTTTAATGTCGGGATTATAGCCAACGACAACTGCAGCAATACTATTCAACGCGCCTCCTAACTTCTGCATAAACCGGCAGTTTTTTTTGATTTTTCATCACTACCGACCAGTACCACAGAACAACAAAAAAACCAAACGAATTGAATAACACCGGATTACTCAACGACATTAGCAAATACATGAACATGATCAATCGACTGGAAGCCATCGTCTTTTCGGGTACATACCTGCTTCGTGGAAATAAAAAGACGGTAAACAACACTAAGGATAATGGAATACCCACGTAGCGTATGGAGTCCAAAAAGGTAATCTCAGTTTGCGACACAAACCGACCATATCCTTGAGTATAAAAATATGAACCCAACCCATTGCCAAACAACAACATCTTCCAATCCGCAACATCGAGGAACGACAAAAAATGACCAATTTTTATACTATTTGATAGCTCGTTGGAATTGAACATACTCGTTCGAAATATCAGGTAGTCCAAAGCAAAACCGAGTGCAGGTATGGCAATCGCCAACAAGAGAAGGCGCACAGGTAATTTTCGTTGATAAAAAAACAAAACCAACAATGCGAGTATCGCCATGACCATCAGCGCTCGCGAGGCCGAACAGACAATTGCAGCGAGTATCACCACGACAAAACAGAGGGACAAGACTTTCCGACTTTTCAAAAAATCCAAAAAGAATATCGACAGCGGCACCAATAGAAATGGAGAGGAACGATGATGAAGCATGAACATTTTCAAACCACCAAAATCTCGCGCCCCATAAAATCCAAGATCATTATCGACATAAAAATCGAGTAACACCTTGCTGAATACAGAGTCTTGCGCAAGCATGAGTGCCAATGAAAACACGCACATCACAAGCGCAAACAACGCCCCGACCGTCTTGACGATAAACTCCATATCGACTTTAAATGCATAAATCACATAAATTAAAAAAAGCGACGTCGACGCCAGT
Source organism: Pseudomonas emilianonis (assembly GCF_023072625.1). Taxonomy (NCBI): domain Bacteria; kingdom Pseudomonadati; phylum Pseudomonadota; class Gammaproteobacteria; order Pseudomonadales; family Pseudomonadaceae; genus Pseudomonas; species Pseudomonas emilianonis. The sequence goes on along the minus strand of NZ_JAKNRV010000026.1, from coordinate 11,762 downwards.
AATGTTTGGAGTGCCAATTCCGGATCAGCACCATTGACCCCGCCCAACAAAAAACCGTATAAAAAAATCGCAAACACCAACATCGGTGCAAAAATCTTTACCGGCCGACTGATGACCGCACACACAGAAAGAATAAAAAGCGGCATGAACACCAGTTTATTTAATACAAACACAGGCAACAATACGGTCGCCAGACCGTACAACAACATCAGACCGCATATGGATTTTCTAAGCATGAGAAATCCTGCCTCTGGGGCAAAGAATTAGACTCACCGACGCATTCCAGCGAGCACCATTTTCATCAGCAATTTTATCTGCTTGCTCAATGACAGCGCCATAAATAACCGAAAGGACAAGCCCCTCGCACGTCTGACAAGCACATAAAATGCAGGCAATGACACGTCCACATTCAAGGACCGGCCGGCATTCTCAAAAAAACGAGCGCTGTCCTTCCAACTGCTCGGCGCATCGAATGGGTTTTCGCACACGTGGCCTTCTTCCAGACACTTTAAATATCTGGACTTTACTGCTTCGAAGGAATTGATTTTTTCAATTGCCAGGAACACGTCGTTCGAATATTGGTAGTTTGCGATTGTCTGCATCACCCCCTCTATATCGGGTCGCTTCAACCTGTCGGCCGATGAATACCCTTGAAGCGGCGCGAGAAGCCCAACACAGCGCTGCCCCTTAATAAACTGCTCTGCAAACGCCGTACCACCAGGCAAAGGATGGCTATCGACATAATAATCAGCCTGGCTGACCACCTCGCCGTATGCTTTAAAATTCAAATGCGCTTTGACGCTCAATCTTGTGCGGTATTTCAACTTTAACGGCCACCACCAAAACGCCGTTTTAATATCAGTGCCAATAATCAAGAAACGCGATTGAGGATAATCATCAAGAATCCGCGATACCAGGGTAAAAATATCCGCACCCTTTCTAGGCTTGTACTTTATATCTGAGCCGGCCGAGATAAAAAGCAACTGAGCAAGCCTTGGCGGACTCAGGTTTTCTGCTTTTTTGGCCTGTTTCGTATTGACAGGAATACCAAGAAAACTCTTACGCCCAGTGATGGTTTTTGTCAGGTCGAAACGCCGCCCGTGCCCGCTTAGCTCAAAATAGTAGTCCGCCACCGTTGTGCCGTACGAAAAAACATGGTCTGCATGATTCACAAAAAAGACGTCGAGGGGCACCAGACGCTTTGCGATGCCACACGCAACGACCGCAGTGATGTCATCAGGATGAATGTGCAAAACAACTTTTTGATAACCGCACAGTATTGTCACCATTTCCATCAACGCGTCATGCAGACGATTGGAGGATAGAACCCATGTCTTCTGAAAAAAATCAGCAATGTGCTGTTGAGCTTCGAGCGACGCGCACCGAGTGATCAGCACGTCCGTGGGGGCACCCTGCATCTCGGCAAGCCTCTCCATCAGCCGTGTATGCCCCCCTGTCAGGAGAGGCTCCGTGATCACATGCAAAACACTCACGCCATCGTCTGGTCGTGGGCTCGGCTGCAGTTCAGCGTTTGAAATACAGCGTTCAATTAGATCGAGTTCAACGCGGGGAGCATCGTGAATACCAACGTCGGCAAACCATAGTAAGTTCCCATACGCTTGGGCAAATGCTAACGCGTAGTCAAGGTCAGCGGTGTCACGAATGCCAACCTGAAAGTCCTCAAATAACTTTTTCAACCCGCGATTCCCGATTTAGCATCAAAATGACCATCCAACCTACGATAGACACAGGCATACATCACCACGCAATACAGCGCATAGTTAAATGCATACGCCCACGTCACAGCTTCCACTCCCCACCAGCGGCTAAACAAGAGCGTCAGCACGTATAGAGAGCCACAAAAAATAATTTCAGTTGTAATAAATAACTTCACCATTGCCTGACTCAGCATGACATACGCAAGGATCCAGCTAAAAATCTTCAACCCATCGCCGACAATTTGTCCTGCGAAAAACATACGCACCGGGTAGAAGTCAGCGGAAAACAATACTGCCACGACAAGATCCCGCAAAAGATACATCGCCGCCCCCGCTAAAAGCGCCACGGGAAAAATAAATTTATAACCCTGCATCACTTCATGTTTAACTTCGCGAGCAGTGATCAACTCTGAAAGCTTTGGCAGGTAATACACACCCAACGTAGTCGTCACCAGCATCAGATACGCAGCACTCAAGCGCCACATTGCCTCCCAATAACCCGCCACCTCCCATCCATACGTCACTCCAATATGGTTTCGGACCAGGATTTGCGCAGTCGGAACGCAAGCAGCGGACACCACGGCCATCATAAAAAATGAAAATAACTTCCTTGCAACCCCGAGGTCCGGCCAGCCGAATAAATATGAAATCTTAAACCAGTCAGTCCGAAGGCACAAAAACAGCGTGACGAAAAAACTGATGGATTGATAAATGGCAAGCGACACCAATGCGCCAAACAATCCATAGCTGACAGCCAGGTAAAAAGTCACAAAGAAAGCGAACACACTGCCTGAGATGTTCGCCACCACATACAAGATAATTGCCTTTTTCCCATTCAATATCGCCAACAGCAATATATTTAAAGAAAAGAACACGACACCACTGGCAAACCATATAAATACGCCACCCAACTCGTCGCTCTTCAAAAACAACACGCCGAGTTCTTTATTATAGATGGCGACAATCACCGCAACGATAAGACTGCCCAGAATGGCGCAAAAGCTCGCCGTTCTCCACAAGCGAATCTGCCGGTCGAGGCGGTCATGATACTCGGCAGTGTACTTAACCACTCCATTACTGATCGCCCCGCCGGTAAACACCGTAATAACTTGCAGCGCATTTTGAAACTGGCCGATAGCCGCATAACCCGCCGGGCCAACGTAAACCGCCAATACCTTGTTCAGCCCCAGCAAGGTCAACATCTTGATCAGGACAGCGATACCGTTAAGCAGACTGGTCCGCACAAGATTCATAAAGCGACCGGCTGAAAACTATTGCACGCCGCAGCCACTGCTCGAGCATCATCAAGCGACAGTGCTGGGCCTATAGGCAGGCTAAGAATACGATCGTGGATCTGGGTGGCAATGGGCAGCGATTGCTCACTGAATTCAGCGTACGCTTGCTGAAGATGCGGTGGAATAGGATAGTGAATCAGTGTCTGCACACCCCGCTCGGTCAGATGCGCTTGGAGCGCATCCCGATGCTCAGACAGTACGGTGTAAACGTGCCACACATGGCCGTCGCTACCGTCATGGGCAGGCAATGAAATTGCCGGATTGATGATCTCCTTGCCATACAGCTCAGCGATCAACTTTCGATGCTCTGTCTGACCGTCTAAGGATTTGAGTTTTACCGACAAACACGCCGCTTGAATTTCATCCAGACGACTATTCACTCCGCGATAGATATTTTTATACTTCTGGTGCGACCCGTAATTCCCCAACGCTCGTATTGTGGCGGCCAATTTCTCGTCATTGGTCGTCACCGCACCCGCATCACCCAAGGCTCCCAGGTTCTTGCCCGGATAGAAACTGAAGCCCGAGGCATCTCCCCAGCTACCCGCTTTCTTGCCATGCAGACTTGCGCCATGGGCCTGCGCGGAATCCTCCAGAACCAGCAGGCGATGGCGCTGGGCAAGCTCCATGATTTTTGGCATATCCGCAAGACGCCCATACAGATGAACCGGCAAAATCATCTTGGTCTTTTGCGTGATCGCCGCTGCCGCATTAACGGGGCAAATATTGAATGTCGCCGGGTCGGGCTCCACCAGCACCGGAATCAAACCGTTCTCGGAGATGGCGAGTATGCTCGCAATATAAGTATTAGAGGGTACCAGGACCTCGTCACCCTCGGCCAAGTAGCCTAATTCCTTCCAGGCGCGAATCACCAACACCAGTGCGTCCAGACCGTTGGCAACACCGACACAGTGCTGGGTACCGCAGTAAGAGGCGAACGCCTGCTCAAAGGTACGCAGCTCTTCCCCACCGATATACCAGCCGGAATCAATGACCCGCGTACAAGCAGCAATCAGCTCTTCGCGATGGGTATCATTTACTGCCTTCAAATCCAGAAATTTAATCATCGAAAACACTCAGCACTTAAAACTCAAAAATTAAAACCACTCTAAAAACACTTAACGCCCAACCAATCTCAGCGCACCAACCCTTTGAACACCTTATAATCCCTGATGTAATCGCTCTCATCATAAACTTCACTGGCCAGGACCAAAAGTACACAGTCGGCGCTGAAATGGTGCATTTCATGCCAAATCATTTTATCAATCACTATCACTTTATCTGGCGCATCCAACCAGACGTCCTCGGTGCGGGCACCGTCATCCAGCTTCATCATGCAGCGTCCAGAAACGCAAACAGCGACTTGCACTAGCTCCCGGTGCGCGTGAAACCCGCGGGGTACGCCCTCTTTGGTGTCGGTGAGGTAGTAGACCCTCTTGATATCAAATGGAATATCATTTCCATATTCTAAAGCAACCAGATGACCACGATCATCACCCTTTGTCACTATATCCAAAAACCTAACTAAACTCATGGCCGTTACTCCGACAGGCACTTAATGGTGGATGTCTCATCGACGCTTTACTTGCTTTATACCCACCTGCATCGGGACAACGTGTAGCCAGATGACCATTACCCAATTGAAAGGCTATTGCAGCACGGAAACACGCGAGGGCAACTATGTAGGTATCAAACTGTCGTGAAATTTTAAAACTCAACTCTTTGAATAAATCTTGAATGGCCGATTTTTTTTCAGCGCGGACAAAACGGCACAGATCTCCTCCTACAGACACCTTCCTCACCAGGCAACCTTGCGTCGGGCTGACCGGACAATCCTTCCACACAAGACCAGGCACAGCACGATACAGGCTGCCATCCGCTGACCGCCGCGCAAAGGCAGACGGGTACCCCAGCACTGAAACCATCGAGCACTTTCGCTGGAACATACCTTGTGCAACGAAGAACAAGCCCGGGTAGCTTCCTGTTCCACGAGCGGTGCCTTGCTGGTCAATACCCATCATGTAGCTCTAGACTCCTTGAACATCTGTCCCTCAGCGCACAGCCATACGGTTGGCGTGGTGCAATAATAGTACGAAATGGTCGGCATTATGCCGCAAAAAAACCACTCATATTCCTGCCGTGAGGCATGCATTCCTGGGCAGCCCTCTCTGGTCGCGTAAACACCAGAGCTGAACATGAGTAACGCGCGCCCATAAACAACGAAATCGTTTATCCCATCAATTGTACTTATCCTCAATACTCAAACCGCTTCGACATACGAATACCCAAAGGTTGATTGAGTAGCCTGCTACGCATGGCTCAAGGGAGTGGCAACATCCAACAGTTACTGCAACATTGAAGCAATGGCTTTGGCCATAAGCATTTTCTACAAAATGGCGGGCTTCCGCTGTAAACCTCCCTCCTTGAATACGGGAAGGCCCAACGATCAAATCCCGCGTTTACCATGACAGTGAGCTTGTCGTAGCAGCCGCTGTAGCTTTACCATATCGGTAGTCGGCTACAAAACCAGGTAGCGCGAGCCCAGCCCTTGTCCTTATAGATCGCTCTCTTGAAGGAATCACAGCGTGACACAGCTCAAAAATGAAGCCGCTTTTTCGCAGCGACTCTTCGCAAGCACATGAAACCTTTCCTGCTCCCTAATCAGAACTGGCCTCATCCCACATGATTTTCAGCTCATGGCAATTCATACTTCTGTTCCTGCCGATTTCATTTTTTGTCTACTTTTGGCTAAATCGCCAGCGCAAGATCATGGGCGGAAAAATATGGCTGGTTTCCGTCAGTTTGATTTTTTATGCCTACTGGAACATCTACTACCTACCCTTAATACTAGGGTCAATTTTTGTAAACTTTGCAATTGGTACTCGCCTCTCCAGAGCACAAAGACTGCCCTCAAGCACTCACTCTTCCAACGAGTGCTGCTCAAGAAAGAAGTCATTATTGGTCAGCGGCATCGCCGCAAACCTATTACTGCTCGGTTACTTTAAATACACTGACTTTCTAATCGAAAATATCAATTGGGCACTCAGCACCAGCTACGCACAGCCACATATTTTATTACCGCTAGCCATCAGCTTTTTCACTTTCACGCAAATCGTATACCTCGTTGATAGCTATCGTGGCGAGACAGCAGAATACAACTTATTGAATTACTCGCTTTTCGTCACGTTCTTCCCGCACCTGATTGCCGGCCCCATCGTCCACCATCGTCAGATAATGCCACAGTTTTCTTCTAAATGGACACTACTCCCTAGACATACAAACATACTAAAAGGGCTATTCATTTTCGCCATTGGGCTGTTTAAGAAAGTGGTGATAGCGGACAGTTTTGCAGTTTGGGCAACCGCTGGGTTCGACGGCGGACAACCACTTGGGTTCTTCGACGCCTGGGCAACGAGCCTGTCCTATACGTTTCAGCTTTATTTCGATTTCAGTGGCTACTGCGACATGGCCATAGGTGCATCTCTTCTATTCAACATCTGGCTTCCCATCAACTTCAACTCCCCCTATAAAGCGCTGAATATTCAAGATTTCTGGCGACGCTGGCACATCACGCTGAGTAACTTCCTGCGCGACTACCTTTACATCCCCCTAGGCGGAAATCGCTCAGGGGAGATGCGCACCTACGTTAATTTATTCGCCACCTTCGTACTCGGCGGCCTCTGGCACGGTGCAACATGGATGTTTGTCATATGGGGCGCCATGCATGGCATTGCCCTTGTGATCCATCGCCTTTGGACGCGGCTGCGTTACCGCATGCCGATCGCACTCGCCTGGTTCCTGACGTTCATGTTCGTGAACGCCTCATGGGTATTCTTCCGCGCCAAGACAATGGACGATGCTGTGCGCGTGTTCGCCGGAATGGTCGACTTCCGCTCCGCGCTTGCCCCCACAGCGTCAATCCCGACCTCAGACCTTGCATGGAGCGGATGGCTCGCCGATTCAGCCTTGAACCTCATCCCGGCAAGCCTGATGGGGTCAATCCCGATTTACCTGTCCATTATCGTCGCCTTTGTAATCATCGCTCAAAAGAACTCGATTGAAATGTTAAACGGGACAATGAACCTGCAAAAGCTGATTTATGGCGCGACGACGTTCGCAGTGGCCATGTGCTTTATGTTCGCTGCTACCAGCTCCGTATTCCTCTACTTTAATTTTTGAAATAATATTATGAAGCGAAAACTGACCGCCTTTCTTTTGCTGGTGTTTATTACAATGATGATCGTGCCTGCGATAAACATCATTGCAACCCCTAACATCAAAGCAAAGCAACTGAGAAAAAAATCATTCCTTTACAACATGGACATTATTTCCAGATGGACCCAGGAATCCCTTTACCCGCTAGGAATCAGCATCCACTCCAACCAAGTCATTATCGGGTCAGACGACTGGCTATTTCTCGGTGACGGGTATGACCTGACACTGTCTGAGGACAGGCGCCCAGCCAATGAGTCCGACAATGCAATAGCCAAAAAAATCAGCGCTTCCAACAATGCCTGGAACGAATACCTTATTAGCAAAGGCGTAAAAATCTTCAAGGTCATGGTCGGGCCGAATAAAGGCAGCATTTACTCCGAACACATGCCCACCTGGGCGAGGCCCGACGCATTCAACCCAACTGACGCATTGTTCGCAGCAACAGGAAAAGAGCGCTATATCGACCTCAGGCCGCCCTTGCTTGTCGGCAAGGAAAAACACCCTGAACCACTCTATTACAAAACCGATACTCACTGGAATTACTTGGGTGGCGCAATCGCATTCCATGCATTCGCCGAGCAAATCGCACAGGCTGCACCAGAGCTCGAGTGGCCTTCAGAAAAATCATATACCCTGGACCGGATCGACTCTAGAAGTGGAGGCGACTTATCAAAATTCTTAAGATTAAGTGCAAATGCGACTGACGACCTACCCATCATTCATGTGTCCGACTTACCTATCGAGACCACACAATCCAACTTCTATACAAAAGAAGTGATATCCCAAGGCGGGAACCCCCTGGTCGACCTGACATTCACTCCCACTTTAGTGACCAGCGTCGGGGCACTAAACAACAAGAAGGCGCTTTGGTTGAGAGATTCATTCGGCGGCGCCTTGTCTCAGCTAATGGCCGCGACATTCGACAACGTACTGCAAATTCACTGGTCGGAGGCATTGAAGCAAGACGGTAGCTTTGCCCAGTTAGTTGAGGATTTCAAACCGGATTATGTTTTTATAACGGTCGTTGAGCGCTCCGCCAGGTCGCCTGACTTTACGGTATTTCCACCCGGGTTCTTATCTTCGGACACTAGTATCAAAACAGCCCGCGCAGCCTCACCATCTAGATAGGCGAACGCCTCAGTTTCAACATAGGATAAGGGGCCGACCGCCAAGAAAAGGGGTTGGTTTTAGCTCCGCCCAGGGCAACGTGCTGCGTAACGAGTACGGAACACGACAGGATAAGGGCTATGAACCAACTGGATTCCTGCGCCCCTACGAGCTCGATTGCTTACGGCGCGCCGCAGGCCTAACCAGCACCCCAAGCACCGGCCCTATCAGCATGCCGATGATTAACGCCAGGGTAATAAACACCGCAGCTGGCAACTGCGCAGTATTCCAGCCTAGAAACGATAAGGTAATGCCCTGTTGGTTTTCCAACACAAAGGCAAAAACCGTCAAAACAACGAGCAACGTAAACAGCACCAACGCAATACGCTTAACCCCACGCATACTCTTCTCCTACCCAAAAGCTCTTCAGACGCCCTCTTCCTCATCCTCATTCACCCGATCCCGTAACTCCTTCCCCGGCTTGAAATGAGGCACAAACTTCCCATCCAGACTCACCGACTGCCCAGTCTTCGGATTCCGCCCTACCCTCGGCGCGCGGTAGTGCAGCGAAAAGCTCCCAAACCCGCGGATCTCAATCCGGTCACCGGTCGCCAGGCATTGGGACATTTGCTCGAGCATGGTCTTTATAGCCAGCTCCACATCTTTGGATGAGAGCAGCCCTTGATGGGTGACAATTCGTTCGATCAACTCCGACTTCGTCATATTTTTCCCTTCTTTTTCAAGCAGCTAGGAAAAGCGCTTCGAAGGTTTTAGCATGACTTGATGAATTTGAACAGCCCACGCAACAACATATCTGCAGGCATCTTGAACCCTCAATTACAGATCACCAGCATGGTGCGGGTGACGGCGCCGGCAGGGTTCCAGCCGAACAGGTAGTCGTCTTCCTCGTCCTTGGCATCGCTGGATCGAGTGATGACCTTGTAGCCCTGCATCTTGCACTCACGGGCAGCGCGCTTCTCGCACTTGTCCCACTTATTGCCCAGCCCCGAGCAATCGATTTCGATGCCGCTGACGCCGCGTTTGGCGTGGGTCTTGGCGCTGGTGGTAGAGCAGCCTGCAAGCATTACCACTACGAGTACGACGATAAGCCCGTTCATTCAAATCCTTATTGGAACAACTACGCTGGAACAGCTTTCACGAAGACTATAGTCAGTTCTGACAGTGATCTATGCATCTTGGTTCTCGGTGTTGATTCAACAAATTTCAGGCACAAAAAAGGGCGACCGAAGTCGCCCTTTTTCTATGGTCTGACAGAACTTAGTTCTGTTTTTCCATTTGTGCACGCAGCAGGTCGCCCAGAGTGGTAGGACCAGCAGAAGGCTCCGAAGCAGCTGGCTTGTCGCGCAGGCTCTGGATGGCTTCTTTCTCTTCAGCATCGTCTTTCGACTTGATGGAGAGCTGGATTACGCGGCTCTTGCGGTCAACGCTGATGATCTTGGCTTCTACTTCTTCGCCTTCTTTCAGAACGTTGCGCGCGTCTTCAACGCGGTCACGGCTGATTTCGGAGGCTTTCAGAGTCGCTTCGATATCGTCGGCCAGGGTGATGATGGCGCCTTTAGCGTCAACTTCTTTCACGATGCCTTTAACGATTGCGCCTTTGTCGTTCTCTTGAACGTACTCGGAGAACGGATCGCTTTCCAGTTGCTTGATACCCAGGGAGATGCGCTCGCGCTCTGGGTCAACCGACAGGATAACGGTGTCCAGCTCGTCGCCCTTCTTGAAGCGACGAACAGCTTCTTCGCCCACTTCGTTCCAGGAGATGTCGGACAGGTGAACCAGGCCGTCGATGCCGCCGTCCAGACCAATGAAGATACCGAAATCGGTGATCGACTTGATGGTGCCGGAGATTTTATCGCCCTTGTTGAACTGGCCAGAGAAATCTTCCCATGGGTTAGATTTGCACTGCTTGATGCCCAGGGAGATACGACGACGCTCTTCGTCGATGTCCAGAACCATAACTTCCACTTCGTCGCCGACTTGTACGACTTTCGAAGGGTGGATGTTTTTGTTGGTCCAGTCCATTTCGGAAACGTGTACCAGGCCTTCAACGCCTTCTTCCAGCTCAGCGAAGCAGCCGTAGTCAGTCAGGTTGGTAACACGCGCGGTGACGCGGGTGCTTTCTGGGTAACGGGCTTTGATAGCGACCCATGGATCTTCACCCAGTTGCTTCAGGCCCAGGGAAACACGGTTGCGTTCGCGATCGTATTTCAGAACCTTGACATCAATCTCGTCGCCAACGTTGACGATTTCGGAAGGATGCTTGATACGTTTCCAAGCCATGTCGGTAATGTGCAGCAGGCCATCGACGCCACCCAGATCGACGAATGCGCCGTAATCGGTGAGGTTTTTGACGATACCTTTGACTTGTTGGCCTTCCTGCAGGGATTCCAGCAGAGCTTCACGCTCGGCGGAGTTCTCTGCTTCCAGGACGCTGCGACGGGAAACGACAACGTTGTTGCGTTTCTGATCGAGCTTGATGACCTTGAATTCGAGTTCCTTGCCTTCCAGGTGCGTGGTGTCGCGCACTGGACGGACGTCGACCAAAGAACCTGGCAGGAACGCACGGATGCCGTTAACGTCGACAGTGAAGCCGCCTTTAACCTTACCGTTGATAACGCCCTTGACCACTTCTTCAGCTGCGAAGGCTGCTTCGAGAACAATCCAGCATTCAGCGCGCTTGGCTTTTTCACGGGACAGCTTGGTTTCACCGAAACCGTCTTCAACCGAGTCCAGAGCAACGTGAACTTCGTCACCGACATTGATAGTCAGATCGCCAGCGTCGTTGTAGAACTGCTCAAGCGGGATGAGTGCTTCAGACTTCAGACCAGCGTGAACGGTTACCCAGCGAGCTTGGTAATCGATATCAACGATAACACCGGTGATGATGGAGCCTGCCTGAAGGTTCAGGGTTTTTAGGCTTTCTTCAAAGAGTTCCGCAAAGCTTTCGCTCATTTTAATTCCTGTTGATAAGGGCGAAGAATACGCCCATCTCCACGCCCCAGACGGTGTGGGTTAGTTTCAATTAAAAGAAGCACCGCAGGACTATGACTGGTCCCCTGCAGACTTCTTGGTCACCCGGTGATATCGCGAAGGGCGATTTCACTCAAGATGCGTTCCAGCACCTGCTCGATGGACAACTCCGTGGAATCCAACTGTATGGCATCAGCCGCCGGCTTGAGCGGGGCTACTGCGCGCTGGGTATCACGCTCGTCGCGTGCACGGATCTCATCTAGCAGACTCGACAGACTAACACCATCCACTTTGCCCTTCAACTGCAAGTAGCGGCGACGCGCCCGCTCCTCGGCACTGGCGGTCAGGAAAATCTTCAGCGGCGCCTCGGGAAACACCACCGTGCCCATGTCGCGGCCATCGGCCACCAGGCCCGGCGGCTCCTGAACCGCCCGCT
>NZ_JAKNRV010000269.1:0-7179 GCF_023072625.1 Pseudomonas emilianonis | reverse complement strand
CAAGGCCGGGCTTCGCGTTGAAGACATCGACCTGTTCGAGGTCAACGAGGCCTTCGCCTCGGTGGTACTCAAGTTCATCAAGGACATGCGCATCGACGCCGCCCGGGTCAACGTCAACGGCGGCTCGATCGCCATGGGCCACCCGCTGGGTGCCACGGGTTGCGCGATCCTCGGCACCTTGCTCGACGAGCTGGAAGTGCGCCAACAACGCTACGGCCTGGCCACCCTGTGTGTCGGCGGTGGCATGGGCATCGCTACCATTATCGAACGCCTCTGAGCCCAAGGAATTGTCATGACCGAAGCCATTCGTTACGAAAAGGGCCAGGACCAGATCGTGGTACTGACCCTCGACATGCCAGGCCAGAGCGCCAACACCATGAACGCCTTGTACCGCGAGGCCATGGCGGCCACCGTGACGCGTCTGCAAGCGGAAAAGCACGGGATCGTCGGCGTGGTCATCACCTCGGCGAAGAAGACGTTCTTTGCCGGCGGCGACCTCAATGAATTGATCAAGGTCGACAAGGCCCACGCCAAGGAATTCTCCGACAGTGTGCGGGTATTGAAGGCGCAACTGCGCAGCCTGGAAACCCTTGGCAAGCCGGTGGTTGCCGCGATCAATGGCGCGGCCCTCGGCGGCGGCTGGGAGATTTGCCTGGCGTGTCATTACCGGGTCGCGCTGGACGACCAGTCGGTACAGCTCGGTCTGCCGGAAGTCACCCTGGGCCTGTTGCCGGGCGGCGGTGGCGTGGTGCGGATGGTGCGCCTGTTGGGTTTGGAAAAAGCCCTGCCCTATTTGCTGGAGGGTAAAAAAATCCGACCGCAGCAGGCCCTGCAAGCCGGCTTGATCGACGCATTGGCGGCGGATCGCGACGAACTGCTGGCCAAGGCCCGCGTCTGGATTCTCGCCCACCCTGAGGCCGCGCAACCTTGGGACAACAAGACCTACCAGATCCCCGGAGGCACGCCGTCTAGCCCGAAAGTCGCGCAGATGCTCGCCATCGCGCCATCGATCCTGCGCAGCAAAACCCATGGCTGCTTCCCGGCTCCGGAGAAAATTCTCTGCGCCGCGGTGGAAGGCGCCCAGGTGGATTTCGACACCGCACACCTGATCGAAACCCGCTACTTCACCGAATTGGTCACCGGGCAGGTGGCGAAAAACATGATCGGCACCTTCTGGTTCCAGCTCAATGACATCAATGCCGGGCGTTCGCGCCCCCAGGGCTTTGCGCCTTACGTCACGCGTAAAGTCGGTGTGCTCGGTGCCGGGATGATGGGCGCGGGGATTGCCTACGTCAGCGCCTGCGCAGGTGTTGAGGTGGTGCTCAAGGACATCGACCTTGCGGCCGCCGAGAAAGGCAAGGCGCACTCGGCCACGCTGTTGGACAAGAAGGTCAGCCGTGGGCAATTGACCGCCGAGCAGCGCGAAGCCACCTTGGCGCGTATTTATCCTACGCAGTCTGACGCCGACCTGGCCAGCTGCGACCTGATCATCGAAGCCGTGTTCGAAAACCGTGAGCTCAAGGCCAAGGTCTCTGCCGCCGCGCAAAACGTGGTCGGCACCGAGGCGGTAATCGCTTCCAACACCTCCACCTTGCCCATCAGCGGCCTGGCCACGGCGGTGTCGGATCAAGCCAGGTTTATCGGCCTGCACTTCTTCAGTCCGGTGGACAAGATGCCGCTGGTGGAAATCATCAAGGGCACACAGACCTCGGACGAAACCCTGGCGCGTGGTTTCGACTTCGTCCTGCAAATCAACAAAACCCCGATTGTGGTCAACGACAGTCGCGGCTTCTTCACCTCGCGGGTGTTCGGCACATTCACTAACGAAGGCATCGCCATGCTCGGCGAAGGCGTGGCTGCACCGATGATCGAGACCGAGGCGCGCAAGGCCGGTATGCCGGTGGGGCCGCTGGCGGTGTCCGACGAAGTGTCCCTCAGCCTGATGAGCCACATCCGACAGCAGACGGCTAAGGATCTGCAGGCCGAAGGTAAAGCGCTGCCAATCCATCCGGCGACGCAGGTGATTGATTTGTTGGTCAACGAGTACAAACGCACGGGCAAGGCGGCGGGGGGCGGCTTCTATGAATACCCCGCAGGTGGGCAGAAGTATTTGTGGCCGGAACTGAAAAGCCGATTCGAGCGCCCCGACCAACGCATTTCAGCGCAGGATGTACGCGACCGTTTGTTGTTTATCCAGGCCATCGAAACCGTGCGCTGCGTGGAGGAGGGCGTGTTGATGTCCACGGCGGATGCCAACGTCGGCTCGATCTTCGGCATCGGCTTTGCGGCGTGGACGGGTGGCGCGTTGCAATTTATCAACCAGTACGGCTTGAATGACTTTATTGCACGCGCGCGCTACCTGGCCGAGCAGTATGGCGAACGCTTCGCGCCGCCGGCGTTGTTGCTGCGAAAAGCCGCACAGGGTGAAGTATTTGCCTGACCACAACGCTGCCCGCTGAACGATAGCGATCCACTGCGCGCGGGCTTGCGTTGCGGGGGTATTTCAAGGCAGGCTCTGTGGGTGTTCAATATTCCCATCGCCGTGTCAGGTATTTTTTATGTCGCTACGCGTCTGCATCCTGGAAACCGATATCCTGCGTCCAGGCTTGATTGATCAGTACCAAGGTTACGGGCAGATGTTCAAGCGCCTGTTCTCCAAGCAGCCGATCCCCGCCGAGTTTGTCGTGTACAACGTGGTGCAGGGTGAATACCCCTCGGATGATGAGGTGTTTGACGCGTACCTGGTGACCGGCAGCAAGGCCGACTCGTTTGGCACCGACCCTTGGATTCAGACGCTCAAAACCTACCTGCTCGACCGCTATGAGCGCGGCGACAAGTTGTTGGGCATCTGTTTCGGCCACCAATTGCTGGCGCTGCTGCTAGGCGGCAAGACCGAGCGCGCCGGCCAGGGCTGGGGCATCGGCATCCACGATTATAACGTCGATGCCAAGGCGCCGTGGATGAGCCCTGAGGTGCCGGAGCTGACGTTGTTGATCAGCCACCAGGACCAGGTGACCACCTTGCCGGAAAATGCCACGGTCATCGCTTCCAGCGAGTTTTGCCCGTTTGCGGCGTACCACATCGGCGACCAGGTGCTGTGCTTCCAGGGGCACCCGGAGTTCATCCACGACTATTCCCGCGAGTTGTTGGAGATTCTTCAGACAACCTTGGGCGAGAAGGTCTACAAGAATGGCGTCGCCAGCCTGGCGCGCGACCACCACGGTGTGACCGTGGCGGAGTGGATGATGCGCTTCGTCGCGCACAAGCCTGAAGCCAAGGTTTAAAGCCAGCCCGAACGCTTGAAGCTGGCCCACAACCCGCTGCACCCTACGGCGATGAACCCCAGCACGGCAAAATAGCCGTAATGCCATTGCAGCTCGGGCATGTTCTGGAAGTTCATCCCGTAAATCCCCGCCACCGCCGTGGGGAATGCCAGGATCGCCGCCCACGCGGCGAACTTGCGCTGCACCACGCTCTGGCGCGACGCCTCCAGCAACACACCGATCTCGATGGTCTGGCTGGCGATGTCGCGCAGGGTGGCCAGGTCTTCCATCTGCCGTGTGACGTGGATTTGTACATCGCGAAAATACGGGCGCATGTTCTTGTCGATAAACGGAAAACTCAGCTTCTGCAGCTCCTCGCTGATCTCCACCATCGGGGCCACATAGCGGCGCAGGCGCAGCACGTCACGGCGCAGGCCGTGGAGGTTCTGGACATCGTGTTCATTGAGTGAGCTGCACAGCACGTTGCGCTCCAGCTCATCGATCTCGGCGTGGATCGCCTCGCTCACCGGCTGATAGTTTCCGGTGACGAAATCCAGCAGCGCATAGAGTACGAAATCTTCCCCATGCTCCAGTAACAATGGTCGCGCCTCACAGCGCTGGCGCACAAAGCCGTAGGACGCAGAGTGCCCGTTGCGCGCCGTGATGATGTAGCCGTTGCCGGCAAAGATATGGGTCTCGATAAACACCAGCTTGCCGTTTTCGCGCACCGGTGAATAAGTGACGATAAACAGCGCGTCGCCAAAGGTTTCCAGCTTGGGGCGGCTGTGTTTTTCCAGGGCGTCTTCGATGGCCAGTTCATGCAGGTTGAACTGGCGTTGCAGGTTGGCCAGTTCTCGGGCGTCGGGCTCTTCCAGGCCTATCCAGACAAAATGCCCGGGTTTGGCGGCCCAGGCCGCGCCTTCGTCGAGGGTTATATCGGTAACTTTCTTTCCGGCGCTGTAAACAGCGGCCGCAACAACTCTACCCATGGTGCCGATCACTTCTTATCAGGGGGACAGATGTTGGGCAGCTTAGCTGGAAGCGAGTTCTATTGTTACGGCACTTTGCAATTGGTGGTCCATCGTCTTGATGCATTCATCCATCTGCGCGTAGCAGGCTTGCATCAACGCCGGGATGTCATCCACCGTCAGGCCGGTGGTAGGAATCGGCGGCAGTGAGCGTATGAGCACATCACCACTGTTCCAGCGATTGAGCCGCATATGCGTGACGTAATTGCTTACACACACCTGCACGATGGGCACGCCGGCGGCAATCGCCATGTGGAACGCGCCTTTCTTGAACGGCAGCAGACCCTTGCCCAGGTTGCGCGTGCCTTCCGGGAACACCCAGATCGACGTGTCCTTATGCTGCAACGTCCGGGTGGTGGTGAGCATTGCGCGGCGAGCCTTGTGCGCATTGCCGCGGTCGATCAGCACGTTGCCAGCCAGCCAGAACAACTGGCCGAACAACGGCACCCATTTCAGGCTTTTCTTGGCGATACACACGGTGCGGTGCGGTACCACGGTGCCCAGCACAAACAGGTCATAGTTGGACTGGTGGTTGGCGATGATCAGGCAACTGCCGGGCTTGTTGCGCAGCGAATCGACATCGGCCTTGACGCGCAGCCCCAGTATTCGCATCGCCGGCAGCGCATACAGACGCGCGCACAGACGGCTGTTGTCCGGGTTGAACGGCCGACAGATCCCCAGCAGCACGCCCAAACCGCCGGCGAGGATAAAGTGCAGGCCCATCAATAACATACGCAACATAAACAGCATCGACGTGGCCCATCGAGAGAAAAGGTGGCGCAGTGTACGGATGTGCACTGTATTCGGCAATTGCCCGGTAGAGGTAGGAGATAGGCGATGTTTAAGTGCATGTTTCAACAATTGCCAGCAGAGGCTGACTAGAGCGGCTAAGGAAGATTCGGATTTGTTTGTAAGAAAAAGCCCGACGTAAGGTCGGGCTCTGATACAACAGGTGTGGGGACTTAGCTAAGGATATGGCCCTGGTCCTGGATAATTGCCTCATCCAGGGCTTCCAACAGTGCCTTGCGCACTTTCAGTTTGGTCTGCTTGTGGGCATTCATATTGAGCTTCTTCAACTGCCGAGCCGCCTCCAGCGCTGCCGTGTGCAATGCGTCCGGCGCCACCACCTTATCGAGGAAGCCGGCTTGCAAGGCGCCTTGCGGGTCGAACATCTCGGCATTGATCACCGAGCGGTGAAACGCCGACTTGCGCAGACGATCCCGCGCCAATTCGATACCGGCGTGATGCATGGTCATGCCGATCGCCACTTCATTCAGGCCAATGCTGAACGGGCCCTCGACCCCGATCCGATAATCCGCCGACAACAGCAGGAACGCTCCCTTGGCCACCGCATGCCCAGGGCACGCGACGATCACCGGGAACGGATGCGCCAACAGGCGCCGCGCCAGCGTCGAGCCCGACGTCACCAGGCCGATGGCCTCTTTAGGCCCGGCGGTCATCACCTTCAAATCATAGCCACCCGACAGAATCCCCGGCGTCCCGGTGATGATCACCACCGCCCGATCCTTCTCGGCCTGATCCAGCGCTTCATTAAACGCACTGACCACCGCCGGAGAAATGGCATTTACCTTGCCGTTGCTCAAGGTCAGGGTCGCGATACCGTCTTCCAGGTGGTAGGAGATCAACTCACTCATGACGCGGTTCCTTGTAGGACTTGTTATAGAGGTGCATGCGCAGACGTTACCCACCACGCCCGCCCTGGTAAAGCGCCGTGACTGACTGGCCGGTCAGGCTTTCCCTCGATACCCGGCGGTAAACCGCCTGGGCAGGGCGCAGCAACCGTTCCAGACGCGTGTCGTCGATGCCTGAGAATGGCAGAATCATCGCCCTCACATGGCTCGTCACGGAATACCGGTCTAACCGCATGAAAATTCTGAAAAAAACCTTTGCCATCAGAAAGGCTTTCGACTACATTAGCGCGCCTCGACAGACTGAACTGGTTTGACGAGATACGGTGAAGTGTCCGAGTGGCTTAAGGAGCACGCCTGGAAAGTGTGTATACAAGAAATTGTATCGAGAGTTCGAATCTCTCCTTCACCGCCACATTCTGTAAACGCAAACCCCTGATTTTCCTAGAGAAAGTCGGGGGTTTGTTGTTTTTTGCGTCTGAAAAAGTGCGATATGGGACAGATCTGGGACAGATGGGGAATTTTCTCTTCTGCGAAACGAGGCTCACCGCGCCGGCCGCTCTGCCTAAAATCGGCATGGAGTAGTAGGTCATGACAGGCGGGAATCGGCCAAAAGCAGACTGTGGACAGGTAGCCGTTGATGTCTCTACGCTGGACGATCTAGTGACAGCACAGCGGTAAAAAAGGAGTAGTCACGTTGGAAGTTGCCATTGATCGAGATAGCGTTCATGCAGGAGATGATCTGGGAAGCCATGCGACGTCGATCACACTCGATCCATCAGCAACGCTGCGCGCCTTAATCGAAGTGATACAAGATGCCGGCTACTTACCGGGTATCAATGGAGGCAAGGCTACTTGGATTATTTGGTCGTCTGACAAACCAATAGGTGTTTTAGCGCAGCAATGGCCAGCACCTAAATTGACCGTGCCGCCCGAAAGCACCGTTGATCAATATTTCGGAAATACCGAACCTCGCCTTCTGTTCAGATATTGGTGTCAGGCAGATCCAGATGAGGTCTTTTCGAATATCAAGACCGGAAATGAGCCACCTTCACGATTTTAGGATTGGCGGTGGACATTTCTGTCGATCAATGCGGTTCAGATGACTGCTATGGGTCCAGGCTGTGTGAAAACGCCAGTGATTGTCTAACCTTCTGATCGTCGAGATCGTATCGGGGGCGATCATGAAGCGATTTATTGAAGGTGAGACTCGGACGCAAGTGACGTTGCTGCCAGAGT
>NZ_JAKNRV010000268.1:0-7180 GCF_023072625.1 Pseudomonas emilianonis | reverse complement strand
CCGTTCCCCGACAACCATTTCGACTGCGTGACCATCGCGTTCGGCCTGCGCAACGTGACCCACAAGGAAGACGCGATCCGCTCGATGCTGCGCGTGCTCAAGCCCGGTGGCCGCCTGCTGGTGCTGGCGGGCATGACCGATGCCATAGGCTTCATGGCCAGCGGCGACTTTGTCTCATTCATGAGCGGCAACACCACGCGCCTGGCGGTGGCAATCAGCGAAGGCGACCTGGGCCTGACCGGGCGCCTGCTATTGCTGGTCGCAACCTTCATCGTCGGCAACGCCTTGGGTGTCATGGTCAGCCGTATCAGCCGGCGCCACGCCCTGCCCTTGCTGCTGTGCATTGCGACGCTGCTCTGCGCCGGCGCGCTGTGGCCGTTCGACGATATGCTGCCGGCCTTGCTGGCGGCAATTGTGGCGATGGGCATGCTCAATGCCGCCGTCGAAGAAGTGAACGGATTGCCGGTGGGGCTCACCTATGTCACCGGAGCGCTATCACGCTTTGGTCGCGGGCTGGGCCGCTGGCTGCTGGGGGAGCGTCGCAATGGGTGGCGCGTGCAACTGGTCCCATGGACGGGGATGTTTATCGGGGCGGTGATCGGTGCGCTGCTGGAGCATCGGATGGGCTTGAGTGCGCTGCTGGTCAGCGGGGCGCTGGCTGCAGTGTTGGGCGTGGTGTCACTGAAGATCCCCCGGCGCTGGCACTTGGGGTACATGCCGCGCTGATAACCAGAGGTGCTCGCCCGACGTTACGGCCTCGACGTCCGTGTACTGGTAAAGAGCCATCACGTCGAGCGAGCGGGTGAATCATAAGACAATGTCCAGCGTCTGTCCCGCCAGGCATGTCCTAAAACCACTAAGGCAACGGATTACAGACAAGTCGCGAGTGCGGCCAAACGACGCTTGGCGACCATAGAGTCATCAGCGGCGTAGTAATGGACGGAGGAACCGGCCCCTGCGCTGCGCACGTCGACAAAGTAGTCGCCGCCGGTGGTGTACACCGTGAAACCACCCGCCTCGATCGGCTCTTTGAAGCCGCCGGCGTCGACACCAAACACCGTCTCGTCCTGCCAGCCGAACTGGATACATTGGGCAACCACCAGCGCAGCCTTGTCCGAAGCCAAGGTCTTGTAGGGCGTGCCGGAGCGTGCCGCGTTCATTTTCGAGCCCGCGCAACCGCCCAGTGCAGCCAGTACCAATGCGCCAATTACCAGTTTCCGCATGCCATCGCTCCTTGGAAAAAAACGCGACTCTACCATTAGCAGGCGACACTCACGGATTATTACGTCACCCTGTCGCCTACTTGCGAGCTCGCTTCTACCTGGAAAACCGATGACACCCAATGCCGAACACTACAACCCATCCACCGACTATGCCGACAAGCTGATCAGCCGCATCGGCCAGACGCCCACGTGGATCGCCAAGCGCATTGGCGTGACGGACAAGCGGATTCGCTACATTCTCGACGGCGAGCGCACGGTGAAAGGCGAAAGTACGCCGATCCAGATGACCTACACCGAGCAGTTTGCGCTGGAGTGCCTGGCGGCCGAGGCCAAGGCGAAAAAGAAGCCGGCGCCGGCCGCTGAATGAATTTAGTTTCACTGTGACGGTAGAACCCGCCACGGATAATGGCCTGGCTCACTTTTAGAAGTTCCCTTCAGCCCGCCCTCCCGCGGGCTTTTTTTCGCCTGCGCGTTTAAAGCCACCAGCGAAACAGGTAGAACAACGCCATGCTCAACAGCACCGTGAGCAGCACATTGCGCGTCCAGAACATCAGCGCCACCGCACAGATCCCGGCCAGCAGGTAGGGGTTGGCCGGGCTCAGGTTGAGCTGGTGGTCGGCGAAAAAAATGATCGGCCCGCAGATTGCCGTGAGCATGCCCGGCACCGCAAACCCGAGAAACTCACGCGCACCACGATTGAGCCGCACGGGCAGGCGCGGTTCGATAAACAGGTAGCGGTTAAGAAATACGATCAGTCCCATTGCAACAATCATCACGAAGATCATGCCTGCCCTACTCCCAGTCGCTTGCAGGCAAACCCTGCGCTCATGCCCAACACACCCGACACCACCACGGCCGACTCCCATTGCAAGAAGCTCAAGCCCACCGAGCCCAACAGCGCCACCGCCACGCACACCACGGTGGGCACATCGCGCACCACGGGCGTGATCAACGCGATAAAGGTCGCGGCGATCGAGAACTCCAGGCCCAGGTGTTCGAGCCCTGGAATACTCTTGCCCAGGACGATGCCGGCGAGGGTAAACAGGTTCCAGGCGATATAGAACGTCAGGCCAACGCCCAGCGCGTACCAACGGTTGAAGGTTTCGCGGTCGTACTGGCTGACCAGGGCGAAGAACTCATCGGTCATCAGGAAGCCCAGGCTCATGCGCCAGCGCGGCTTGAACGCCGACAAGGTAGGACGCAGATGCATGCCGTAGAGCAAATGTTGCGAGGTCAGCAGCAAGGTCGTGAGCAAGATGGAGATCAGGCTGGCGCCGCTCTTAACCATGCCGATGGCGACCAGTTGCGCGGCGCCGGCAAAGACAATGGCGGAAAGGCCTTGGGCTTCGAGCGGGGAAAACTGCGCATCAATGGCCATTGAACCGGCCAGCAAGCCCCAGGGCGCGCACGCCAGGGATAGCGGAATGACAGCAATCGCGCCACGGGCGAATGCGTAATGAGGTAAGGCAGTAGGCATGGGAACCGCTCATCGACAGACAGTCGACAAGCATGCCAGCGCCATGTGCAGGTTGTCTTGAACGATCTTGCTCAGGCCAGCTTGACGGACACCTGCTCCACCGAGTCTCGCGCTTCGCGCAGCTCATAGGCATCCTGGTTGAGGCGGTGGATGGTATTGAGCAAGCGCTGGCGCAGCACTTCATCGCCGAGTTTTTCGACGGCGCGCATCAGATCAAACGCCGCGGTTTCATTATTTTCCGCGACGGAATCGAGGGTCTTGCGCAGGTTGCGAGTGGCACGGGTCACGCGTGGTCTTCCTTCATCAGCTATGGGCAGGCACTTTAGGACATTTGTGTTTCATTTTAATTTCAATCACTTGTGGCGTGTTCCCAGACATTTGATCCATATCAATTGAAACAGGATTTGACTGCAATATATGGAAATACGTATATTCGAATACACGTATACGCACAGGCCGTGGCCATGTCAGACCCTTTCTCCCCTCCTGCTCTGTTCAAATGCCTGGCCGATGCCACGCGTTTGCGAATGACCCTGTTGGTCCTGCGCGAAGGCGAACTTTGCGTGTGCGAACTGATCCATGCACTTGACGACAGCCAGCCGAAAATCTCACGCCACCTCGCGCAACTGCGCAGCAGCGGGTTACTGCTGGATCGGCGCCAGGGGCAATGGATCTACTACCGCATCAATCCGGCACTGCCCGCCTGGGTAACTCACGTGCTGGACACCACCCTGCAAGCCAACCAGCCATGGTTGCAAAACGACGCGCAGCGTCTTGATGCAATGGGCGACAGACCACAACGAGCCAGCACCTGCTGTTGAACTACCGGAGCGTTTATCCATGCTTGTCGCAATTGCGATTTTTATCTTCACCATCGTCCTGGTCATCTGGCAGCCCAAAGGCCTGGGCGTCGGCTGGAGCGCGACCCTGGGCGCGATACTCGCACTGGCCTGTGGCGTGATCAGCCTGGCGGACATTCCGGTGGTGTGGCACATCATCTGGAATGCCACCGGCACCTTTGTCGCGCTGATCGTCATCAGCCTGTTGCTGGATGAGGCCGGATTCTTTGCCTGGGCAGCGTTGCATGTGGCCCTTTGGGGCCGTGGGCGCGGCCGGCGGTTGTTTGCCTATATGGTGCTGCTGGGCGCGCTGGTGTCGGCGCTGTTTGCCAATGACGGCGCGGCGCTGATCCTCACGCCCATTGTGATGTCGATGTTGCTGGCGCTGCGTTTTTCCCCGGCGGCAACCCTCGCGTTCGTCATGGGCGCAGGGTTTATTGCCGACACGGCGAGCCTGCCGTTGGTGGTGTCGAACCTGGTGAACATTGTCTCGGCGGACTATTTCAAGATCGGCTTCAATGAATACGCGGCAGTGATGGTGCCGGTCAACCTCGTCAGCGTCGCCGCCACCCTGGCGGTGCTGCTGTGGTTTTTCCGCCGCGATATTCCGCAGACCTACGACCCGGCCGACCTGGCTGACCCGGCCAGCGCCATTCACGATCGCGCCACCTTTCGCGCCGGCTGGTGGGTGCTGGGCATCCTGCTGGTCGGGTGTTTTGCCCTCGAACCGCTGGGGATTCCCATCAGTGCCATCTCTGCCGCGTGCGCGGTGTTGCTGCTGGTGATCGCAGCCAAAGGCCACAAGATTTCCACGCGCAAAGTGCTCAAGGACGCGCCCTGGCAGATCGTGATCTTTTCCCTGGGTATGTACCTGGTGGTCTACGGGCTGCGCAACGCCGGACTGACCACCTACCTGGCCACCTGGCTCGACACCTTCGCCACCTACGGCGTGTGGGGCGCGGCCATGGGCACCGGGGTGCTGACGGCATTGCTGTCCTCAGCAATGAACAACCTGCCGACGGTGTTGATCGGTGCGCTGTCCATCGAATCCAGCCATGCCGTCGGCGTGATCAAGGACGCGATGATCTACGCCAATGTGATCGGCAGCGACCTCGGCCCAAAAATCACCCCCATCGGCAGCCTGGCGACCCTGCTATGGCTGCATATCCTGGCGCGCAAAGGCATCACCATCACCTGGGGTTATTACTTCAAGGTCGGGATTGTACTGACCTTGCCGGTGCTGCTGATCACGCTCGCCGCCCTCGCCTTGCGCCTTAGCCTCTAAAGGACATCCGCCAATGAAAGTCTTGTTCATGTGTACCGCCAATAGCTGCCGGAGCATTTTGTCCGAAGCGATGTTCAACCACCTGGCGCCGCAAGGGTTTCAGGCGGTCAGCTCCGGCAGCTTCCCCAAGGGCCAGGTGCTGCCCCGCAGCCTGAGTACCTTGCAGGCGGCGGGCATCCGCACCGAGGGCCTGTACAGCAAGGGTAACGACGCCTTTGAAGGCAGCCCGCCGGATGTGGTGATCACGGTGTGCGACAAGGCTGCCGGTGAGTCCTGCCCAGTGTATTTCGGCCCGGCGCTGAAGGCGCATTGGGGGTTGGAAGATCCTTCGGATGTCGACGGCGACGAGGCAAGCATCCAAGCCGCCTTCGACGCCACGTTGCGCACCATCGCCACGCGCTGCCAGGCGTTTTTCGCCCTGCCCTTTGCCGATCTCGACCCTGGCGAACTGAAAGCAGAACTCGAGCGCATTGCGCTGTTGCAGGCGGAGCAAGCATGACCACCCTGCCCAATCTGGACGCGTCGTTGATCACTTCACGCCCTGTCGAACCGAGTCAGCCCCCGCGCATTCTGCTGCTCTATGGATCGACCCGCGAACGCTCGTTCAGCCGCCTGCTGGTGGAAGAGTCCGCGCGCCTCTTGCAACACTTCGGCGCGCAAACGCGCATCTTTAACCCGAGCGGTTTGCCATTACCCGATGATGCTCCGCGTGAGCATCCCAAAGTGCAGGAACTGTTGGAGCTGATGCAATGGTCGGAAGGCCAGGTCTGGTGCTCCCCTGAACGACACGGTTCGATGTCAGCGGTGTTCAAGGCACAAATCGACTGGGTGCCACTGTCCTTGGGCGCGGTCCGCCCGACCCAGGGCAAGACCCTGGCGGTGATGCAAGTGTGCGGCGGCTCCCAGTCGTTCAACACGGTCAACCAACTGCGCGTACTCGGCCGCTGGATGCGTATGTTCACCATCCCCAATCAATCCTCGGTGCCCAAGGCGTTCATGGAGTTCGATGATCAGGACCGCATGAAACCCTCGGCGCTCTATGATCGCGTTGTCGATGTGATGGAAGAACTGGTGAAGTTCACCGTGCTGCTGCGTGATCGCCCGGACTTGGTAGACCGCTACTCGGAGCGCAAGGAAAGCGCGGATGAACTGTCGCAACGGGTCAATCAACGGTCGATCTGAGCCCTGCCGAGGGGGTATGCTCACGTCCATCCCGTGACTGAGCCGACCCCATGAGCACCCTGCAACACGCCTGGCTGGGCAACTACGAAATCAACAGCGTCCATTGCACCGGCCTGACCTTTGCGCGCCACAGCCATGACGAATGCGTGATCGGCGTGAATCTTGTAGGCGAGGAAAAAGTCTGGCTGGACCGCCAGGAGTTCGAGGCCGGGCCAGGGTCCATCACCCTGTATAACCCAGGGCAGATTCAGGGCGGCGGTGCGGCGGACGGAGCGCCGTGGCAGTTTGTCAGCCTCTACGTCAGCGAGAACCAATTGGCCGGCGACCTAGGGCTGGCGCATGTCGAGTTCGATCGATCGCTGTGCTTCCAGCCGGATGTCGCACGGCGCCTGGCGGCAGTGGCGAAGGGCGCCTTAAGCGGCGACGCGCTGGTCCGTGAGTTGAACGAAGACGCCTTGGTTGTATTGCTGGGCGAAGTGGTCAGCCTCAGCGGCGTGCGCGTGCCCGCCAGCGCGGCCGCCGGTAAAAGCCTGATCGGTCGCGCCCAGGAGTTGCTTGCCGAACAACTGCATCAATCGCTGCCCCTGGACCACCTCGGCGAGGAGCTGGGGTTGTCCAAGTTCCACTTGCTGCGCACCTTTCAAAAAGAGACCGGGCTCAGCCCTCGTCAGTGGGCCATGCAATTGCGCACGCGCCGCGCCAAAGGCCTATTGCGCAATGGGATGGCGGCCGGCGAGGTCGCGCATCAGCTCGGTTTTGCCGACCAAAGCCACCTCAACCGGCATTTCCGCGCAGCCTATGGCATCACGCCCGGCCGTTATCAAAGTGTGGCGAAACGCTGAACAGCACAATCTGGTCCAAGACAACCTCTGCGTGCGCCAGCACACTGCCCGCCATCATTTGATGGAGCACTGGCATGCTGGCGATCTTCTTCTACGCACTGGTATTCGGTTTTGTGTTTTGCCTCTCCCCCGGCGCTGTGCTGGCGGAGACCCTTCGCCGTGGCTTGCTGCACGGTTTTACTCCCGCGCTGCTGGTGCAGGTCGGTTCGCTGGTCGGCGACGCGGTGTGGAAGGTGCTGCTCTTTGTCTACGCGATGTCCGGGGCGTTGGCCGGGCTTGGCGCGGTGATGAGTGCTTCACGCCTGTTCGCCGCCAACGGCCTGCAACTGGGC
>NZ_JAKNRV010000267.1:0-7188 GCF_023072625.1 Pseudomonas emilianonis | reverse complement strand
GGTCCGCCTGCAGGCGGCGCATCAGCGGCAGCGCCAGCGCGCCGACCACACGTGTGGCCAGGTTGCGCTTGAACAAAGTCTCAATCCGCGAGGCAATCATCGTTGCCAGGCCTTCGCTGGATTTAAGCAGGATATTGCCGACAAATCCGTCACACACCACCACATCCGCCTCGCCGCGATACAAACCGTCACCTTCGACAAAGCCGACGTAGTTCAAACCCCGTGCACCTTGCAGCAAAGCGGCGGCGAGCTTGACCTGTTGGTTGCCCTTGATGTCTTCGGTACCGATATTCAGCAAGGCCACCCGCGGACGGGCCACACCCAGCGCTTCGGCAGCCACCGAACCCATCACAGCGAACTGGAACAGATGCTCGGCGCTGCAATCGACATTCGCGCCCAGGTCCAGCAACTGGCAATAGCCTGCCTGCGTCGGTATCGCTGCGACCATCGCCGGTCGGTCGATCCCCGGCAAGGTCTTGAGCACATGCCGTGACAACGCCATCAGCGCGCCCGTATTGCCGGCGCTGACACAGGCTTGCACCTTGCCATCACGCAACAGCTCAAGGGCGATCCGCATTGAAGAATCAGGCTTGCCACGCAAGGCGACCGCCGGCTTTTCATCCATGCCGATGGCTTCGCTGGCTGGCGTAATCGTCAGGCGCGCGCAATCCACCGCCGGATGGCTGGCAATCAGTTCTTCAAGAAGGGAAGGTTGACCGACGAGGGTCAGGTGCAGCGAGGGCGTGGCAGACAGGCTGGCAATGCAGGCCTGAACAATGCTGCGGGGACCGAAGTCCCCGCCCATTGCGTCAATCGCGATGACTTGAGCAGACAAGTGATTACTCGTCAGCGCCCTTGTCGATCACTTTACGGCCACGGTATACGCCTTCTGGCGATACGTGGTGACGCAGGTGAATTTCACCGGTGGTTTTTTCTACAGACAGAGTGCTCGCCGTCAGGGCGTCGTGCGAACGACGCATGTCACGGGCAGAGCGGGATTTTTTGTTCTGCTGAACAGCCATAATTGATTAACTCCTAAACGTTTGGGTCACGCTTTAACTGCGCCAATACACTGAACGGGTTGGACCGCGTTACCTCGTCCTCGCTCGGTTCGGACTCGTCATCGAGGCCCGCCGGCTGCTGGCATTCTTCCGGATGATGAGCAGGCACAATGGGCAAGGCGAGCAAAAGCTCCTCCTCGATCAGTGCATGCAGATCCAAAGGATCTTCGCCCAGTTCCAGCACGTCATAACCTTTCGGCAACGACTGGGTATTCGCACCCTCCTTTACCACAGCATAACTGCACTCGCTGTGGATCGGCAGGGTGACCAGCTCAAGACAACGCTGGCAAACCATTTTGACCTCGGTGTCGATAAAGCTGTGAATAACCACAGATTTACGTTCATCTCGTTCAAAAACGAATTTAGCCTGCACCGTACCGACAGTGTCGGAAAGCGGGTCGCAGAGTCTCTTCAAATCGGCCAGCAGCAATTCACCTTGAAGGGAAGTGCCACGATCAGCCAATTTGCGCGGGTCAACGTGAGGTGGAATCGGGTCATTCAACATAGGCGCAGCATTATAGGGATGCACCCAGCCATGTCAAAGGAAATTCAGCCCTGGGCGTCAGCCGGTCGCCCCGCTAGAATCCCCAGCCGCCCCGAGGAGACGCCCATGCTGCCTTTATTACTCGCATCCAGCTCGATTTATCGCCGGGAATTGCTGGACCGCCTGCACCTGCCGTTCATCTGCAGCTCGCCGGATATCGATGAAAGCCGCCGTGCAAATGAGTCAGCCGTCGAACTGGTCAAGCGCCTAGCCGAAGAGAAAGCCCGCGCCCTCGCCACCAGTCATCCAGGCCATCTGATCATCGGCTCTGACCAGGTGGCCGCACTGGAAGGCCGGATCATCGGCAAGCCCCACACCTTCGAGAACGCTCGCGAGCAACTGCTGGCCGCCAGCGGCAAGCGTGTCAGCTTCCTCACCGGGCTGGCGCTGCTGAACAGCGAGACCGGGCACTGCCAGGTGGACTGCGTGCCGTTTACCGTCCACATGCGCATGCTGGACGTGGAGCAGGTTGAACGCTACCTGCGGATCGAGCAGCCGTATGACTGCGCGGGCAGCTTCAAGGCCGAAGGGCTGGGTGTGAGCCTGTTTCAAAGCACCGAAGGCCCGGACGCGACCAGCCTTGTCGGCTTACCCCTGATTCGCCTGGTGGATATGCTGCTGGCCGAAGGTGTGCAAACCCCTTAAAAACACCGCAAAACCAAATGTGGGAGGGGGCTTGCCCCCGATTGCGGTAGACCAGCTACAGACAAGCCGGCTGATCCACTGCTATCGGGGGCAAGCCCCCTCCCACATTTATCTACACAGACCTTGAGATCTCAGCGCAGGGCCGGGCCCTGGAAGCCCATGTACAGGGCCAACTTCTCCGCCACACTGGCGCCGAGCTTCTTGGAGAAACGGTCAAACGGCGATTCCTCAACGGTGAAGTCCACCAGCTCTTTCTCACCAATCACGTCCCGCGCCACCGAACTGGCACTGCCCAGGCCATCGATCAAGCCCAGCGGCAAGGCCTGCTCCCCAGACCAAACCAGCCCAGAGAACAGCTCTGGATGATCTTTATCCTTCAGACGATCCCCACGCCCCTGCTTGACGCTGGCGATGAACTGGCGATGGGTGGTGTCGAGCACACCCTGCCAGAACTGGGTTTCATCGGCCTTTTGCGGCTGGAACGGGTCGAGAAACGACTTATGCTCGCCCGAGGTGTAGGTGCGACGCTCCACGCCCAGCTTCTCCATGGTGCCGACAAAGCCGTAACCGGCCGCCGTCACACCAATGGAACCGACCAGGCTGGCCTTGTCGGCGTAGATCTGGTCAGCAGCACTGGCAATGTAATACGCACCCGAGGCGCCCAGGTCGGAGATCACCGCGTACAGCTTGGTCTGCGGGTGCAGCGCGCGCAGGCGGCGAATCTCGTCATACACGTAGCCCGACTGCACCGGGCTGCCGCCTGGGCTGTTGATGCGCAGGATCACGCCCTTGACCTTGGAGTCTTCAAACGCGGCGCGCAGACTGCTGACGATGTTGTCGGCACTGGCGGATTCCTTGTCGGCAATCACCCCGCGCACCTCGATCAAGGCGGTGTAGTTGGGGCCACGGGTCGCGGTTTTTTCCATGTCCATCAGCGGGCTGAACAGCGCCAGCATGCCGAGCAGGTAAACAAAGGTCAGCAGCTTGAAGAAAATCCCCCAGCGCCGCGAACGACGCTGCTCCTGCACGCTGGCCAGGAGGGTCTTCTCCAGCAGCTTCCAGCTTTTGTCATCGCCGCTGTCAGCCTTTTCGGGCGCTTTCCACTCATCACTCATGATCTACCCCAGCAAAGACTCAGTGGGCCCGGCCAAGCCAGGCCTGCAATTCAGAAAAATGATCGATCGTCAGCCTGGGCTCGTATTGCTGCAACGCCTCGGCAGCCTGGGCGCCATAGCTGACCGCAACGCTGTCCATGCCAGCGTTGCGAGCCATCATCAGGTCGAAGGAAGCATCGCCCACCATCAGCGCCTGGCGTGGCGACACGCCACAATGGGCGAGTATCTGCTCGAGCATCAGCGGATGGGGCTTGCTGGCGGTTTCATCCGCTGCGCGGGTGATGTCGAAATAGTCTTCCCAGCCGTGAGCCTTGAGCACCCGATCCAGACCGCGACGGGCCTTGCCGGTGGCGACCGCCAGGTGATAACCCTCGGCACGGAATGTTTCCAGGGACTGCACCACACCGTCAAACAGCGGTGAAGGCTCAGCCTCCAGGGCGATGTAGTGATCGGCGTAATGCTCGCGGAATGCGACCAATTCATCGTCAGCGATTTCCGGGTACAAGGTGCGAATTGCCTCGGGCAACCCCAGGCCGATAATGCCCTTGACTGCCAGGTCGCTGCACAGCTCATAGCCCGAACGGGTCGAAGCCATGTGCATCGCCTCGACAATCCGACCAATGGAATCACACAGCGTGCCGTCCCAATCGAAAATCAGCAGCTTGTAGTCAAGGTGCGACACTCAAGCGCTCCACGGTCTTGGCCCACATTTCATCGACCGGCGCCTGCAATTTCAATTCGCCACCATCGGGCAGCGGTACGGTGAGCATGTAGGCGTGCAGGAACAGGCGCTTGCCGCCCAGGTCGCGAATCTCCTTGGAGAACGCCTCGTCGCCGTACTTGGTGTCGCCGGCAATGCAGTGGCCCGCATGCAGGGTGTGGACGCGAATCTGGTGAGTGCGCCCGGTGACCGGCTTGGCCTCGACCAAGGTGGCGAAGTCGCCGAAGCGGCGCAGCACCTTGAACAGGGTCAGGGCTTCTTTGCCCTCCTCGTCCACTTCGACCATGCGCTCGCCGGAGCGCAGGTTGCTCTTCTGCAACGGCGCCCGGACGCTCTTGATCGAACTGGCCCAGTTGCCGCGCACCAGCGCCATGTAGCGCTTGTCCACGCCATCACCGCGCAGAGCGGTGTGCAGATGGCGCAACATGCTGCGTTTCTTGGCGATCATGAGCAGACCGGAGGTGTCGCGGTCGAGGCGGTGAACCAGCTCCAGCTCCTTGGCATCCGGACGCAACTGACGAAAGGCTTCGATCACACCGAAACTCAGGCCGCTGCCACCGTGAACCGCAATGCCACAGGGCTTGTTGATCACGATCAGCTTGCTGTCTTCGTAGACAATCGACGCCTCAAGGCGCTGCAACAGGCCCTGGGCCAGCGGCACAGGTTCGTCGCGCTCAGGCACGCGCACCGGCGGCACCCGGACGATATCGCCCGCCTGCAGCTTGTACTCGGGCTTGATGCGGCCTTTGTTCACGCGCACTTCGCCTTTACGCAAAATGCGGTAGATCAAGGTCTTGGGCACGCCTTTGAGCCTGGCCAGGAGAAAATTGTCGATGCGTTGGCCGGCATATTCCGGCGAGACCTCGAGCAGCTGGACGCTGGGGGTCTGGGGGGCGGTAGTCGTCATGTCGGCGATGATAACAATTTTTTATGGAATTGAAGCACTTAATCATTACTGCTATAGTCGCGAACGCCGCCAAAAGCGGCCTGGACAGAGGACTTGCGGCAAACTGCCGGCCCTGACCATCGCAATTCATCAGGACGCGAGGCCGTCCTACGGGGCTTTCGTCACCGTGGAAAGCTCGAGATTGTAACAAGCGCAGGTGACATGAGGCCTGAAGCGAGTGCAGAAAGCAGAGTAAATACTCGCATTTTGCGCCGATATTTACGGCCAGTTCACAAAGTGCAGTCAGTCTTGGGACACACCATGGCGAA
Organism: Pseudomonas emilianonis; assembly: GCF_023072625.1. Lineage (NCBI taxonomy): Bacteria > Pseudomonadati > Pseudomonadota > Gammaproteobacteria > Pseudomonadales > Pseudomonadaceae > Pseudomonas > Pseudomonas emilianonis. Next base: position 1,887 of record NZ_JAKNRV010000267.1, on the reverse strand, counting down.
TGCTTCGGAAACAAAGCCTGTTAAGAGCTGAGTGAGAGCGCAGTCGCCCACACTTGGTCTTGTTTAGCCATGAGCGTGTACTCCCCATTGGAGCACACGGTAAATGCCAACCCGCTGCGGATTCTGCGCGCGGCAGCACCCGAATTATCAGGGATACGTGTAGGGTGGAGATGCACAACCGTCGGACCGTGTAGCACTAGGCTTATATATAGACGCTTCATCTCGTCCACAGTCGCCGGTTGATTCCTCCTCCTGACCTTAGCTTTTGTTGAAGTGGTGCTTTTGTCACCACCGCTAACAAGCAGGACGCGTCCGTCGCGATACCAGCCCAATTGGCCGGTTATTGCTGGACACTGGAGTGGCCAACCACTCTTGACGCACCTGACACCGACCGTGAGAAGTCGTGTGTGCCGAACGCCGTTTCCGGCAGCCCGGAAACCGACGGTACAACATGAAAAGAATGCTGATTAACGCAACTCAACCCGAAGAGTTGCGTGTTGCGCTGGTAGATGGCCAACGCCTCTACGACCTGGACATCGAATCCGGTGCACGCGAGCAGAAGAAGGCCAACATCTATAAAGGCCGTATTACTCGCATCGAACCAAGCCTTGAGGCTGCCTTTGTCGATTTCGGCTCCGAGCGCCATGGCTTCCTGCCCCTCAAAGAAATCTCCCGCGAATACTTCAAGAAAGCCCCCGAAGGCCGCGTGAACATCAAGGACGTCCTGAGCGAAGGCCAGGAAGTCATCGTTCAGGTAGAAAAAGAAGAACGTGGCAACAAGGGCGCCGCCCTGACCACCTTCATCAGCCTGGCCGGTCGTTACCTGGTGCTGATGCCAAACAACCCACGTGCCGGCGGTATTTCCCGTCGCATCGAAGGTGAAGAGCGCAACGAACTGCGTGAAGCGCTGAACGGCCTGGTCGCTCCAGCCGACATGGGCCTGATCGTGCGCACTGCCGGCCTGGGCCGCAGCAGCGAAGAAATGCAGTGGGACCTCGACTACCTGCTGCAACTGTGGACCGCTATCAAAGAAGCGTCCCTGGATCGTTCCGCGCCGTTCCTGATCTACCAGGAAAGCAACGTGATCATCCGCGCCATCCGCGATTACCTGCGCCAGGACATCGGCGAAGTGCTGATCGACAGCGTCGAAGCCCAGGACGAAGCCCTGACCTTCATCCGCCAGGTGATGCCGCAGTACGCCAGCAAGATCAAGCTGTACGAAGACAGCGTTCCGCTGTTCAACCGTTTCCAGATCGAAAGCCAGATCGAGACCGCCTTCCAGCGCGTGGTCGAACTGCCTTCCGGCGGCTCCATCGTGATCGACCCGACCGAAGCCCTGGTGTCCATCGACATCAACTCGGCGCGCGCCACGAAAGGTAGCGACATCGAAGAAACCGCCCTGCAGACCAACCTGGAAGCGGCTGAAGAAATCGCCCGCCAGTTGCGCCTGCGTGATATCGGCGGCCTGATCGTGATCGACTTCATCGACATGACCCCCGCCAAGAACCAGCGCGCCGTGGAAGAAAAAGTCCGCGAATGCCTGGAAGCCGACCGTGCCCGCGTGCAAGTCGGCCGCATCTCGCGCTTCGGCCTGTTGGAAATGTCCCGTCAGCGCCTGCGTCCGTCCCTGGGCGAGAGCAGCGGCATTGTTTGCCCGCGCTGCAACGGCACCGGCATCATTCGTGACGTTGAATCGCTGTCCCTGGCGATCCTGCGCCTGATCGAAGAAGAAGCCCTGAAAGACCGCACCGCCGAAGTCCGCGCGCTATTGGGCCTGGAAGACGAAAACGGTCGCCAGCAATGGTTGTTCCTAGCGCCGGATGCTGCGGGCTTGAAAGTGGAGGTGGTGGGGCAACCGGTCACCGTCATCACCCCGCGCTCGCCCCT